>VGWY01000060.1 GCA_016873575.1 Nitrospira sp.
TGCACCTGAACAAAAATTGAAGATAATCAAGGCACTTCAGGATAAAGGGCAGTTTGTTGCCATGACAGGAGATGGTGTGAATGATGCACCTGCGCTGAAAAGGGCAGATATAGGTGTGGCTATGGGAATTACAGGAACAGATGTCTCGAAAGAGGCATCACATATGATATTGCTTGACGATAATTTTGCAACAATTGTTAAAGCAGTAAAAGAAGGCAGGAAAATATATGATAATATAAGAAAGTTTGTTAAGTACCTCCTCACCACAAATTCAGGTGAGATATGGACACTCTTTCTTGCACCATTAGTTGGCCTTCCCATACCGCTGCTCCCAATCCATATACTCTGGATAAACCTTATGACTGATGGTCTCCCTGCCCTTGCCCTTTCAGTTGAACCTGCAGAAGGTGAAGTTATGAGCAGACCTCCGAGACATCCAAAAGAGGGTATATTTGCGCATGGACTCGGGCTCCATGCCATATGGGTTGGACTTTTAATGGGCGGTATCGTCCTGTTTGTACAGGCATGGTCAATTAAAACCGGACATGCCCATTGGCAGACAATGGTATTTACCGTCTTATGCCTTACCCAGCTTGGGCATGTCCTTGCTATCAGATCAGAAAAGGAATCACTATTTAAGATAGGGTTATTTTCTAATAAACCATTGCTTGGTGCTGTAATGCTGAGTTTTATATTTCAGATGGCAACAATATATATCCCGTTTTTAAACCCAATATTTAAGACAGAACCTTTGACTTTTAGTGAATTGATGTTTACACTTATTCTTTCATCTATAATCTTCTTTGCTGTAGAGATAGAAAAATTATTTGGGAGAAAAGGATGGTTAAAATATTAAGAAATGAACAGAGGTCATTGCGAGCACCCAAAGGGTGCGTGGCAATCTCGTATCAAAAGGCGAGATTGCTTCGTTTTACTCGCAATGACAACCAGTATTTCTTGATTTTGGTCCTATTTTTTCTCGTTATTATTTACCCCTTTGCATCCCATGCAGCTATTCTCCTTGACCGTGTAATAGCAGTCGTAAACAAAGAAGTCATAACGTGGAGTGAGCTGTATAAAATGATGGAATTTGAGGCAACCGATCAGGTAAAGGTACTAAAGGAAGAAGAACGCAGAAAGATATTCAAAGATAATGAGGGAGTCTTTCTTGAAAGATTAATTGATATAAGGCTCCATGTACAGGAGGCTAAAAGACTCGGGCTCGATGCCAGCTCAGAGGACGTTACAGAGGCTGTAGAAAATGTAAAAAAGAAGTATTCCATGACGCAGGCTGATTTTGTCACCTCTCTTCAGAAAGAGGGCTTAACCTTTGATGAATATAAAAAAAGGCTTTCTGAACAGATTACGATCAGTAAGATTGTCGGCCATGAAATCAAAAACAAGGTTGTCGTCTCTGATGATGATATAAAAAAATATATTGATGCAAACAAGGATATATTCAGTGGTGGAGAAGCATATAAGCTCAAACAGATATTTTTTAAAAGACCCGAAAATGAAGCAAACAGAAAAACGACTGAGGAGAGGGCTTTGTTCATTATCGAGAAATTGAAGGCAGGCGAGGATTTCTCGGCACTTGCTAAGGAATATTCTGAAGATCCTTCAGGAAGAAATGGTGGTGAGCTTGGTATTATCAAAAAAGATCTCATGGCAAAGGAATTCATTGAGGTGGTTACTACGATGAGGGCAGGAGATTTCAGTATGCCATTCTGGACTGAGAACGGGCTTCATATTATAAAGCTTGATGCCAAAATCTCTGAACACAATAGAGATGACGTAAAAGAGGATATAAGGAAACAATTAACTGAGGAGCAGTTTTCAGAAAGGTATAAAAGCTGGATAAAAGGCTTAAGAGAGAAGGCTTATATCGAGGTAAAGTTATAAACTTTAGCCTGGATTATTCTTAAACTATGTTTTTAAGGATAGAAGTCTGTGGCTTCGTTTGAGTCAACTGGACTGCTGCTTTTTCACAGAAGTCGACACCCCAGGGTATGCTGATCGTGCTGCGGAGTACAACCAGAAATTTTTGCTATGCATATCATTTATCCCTTGTGTGAGACATTCTCCCTGGAGTAAGGGCGATTGTCAAATAATATGGGAATGTCCCTGAGTCTCTCTACAAATCCCCCCCCTTTTACGTCATTTTCTAATTCATTTTCCACTTTTTTTAATCAGTTCTGAAAGATTATCTCTGGCTAGTTTATAATCTGGCTTGAGAACCAGTGCCTTAAGATAAGCCTCTTTTGCCTCTTCATATCTTCCTTCAAGGGTATAAGCATAGCCGAGGTTGTTATAGACACGTGCCTTCTGAGGTGATTTGCGTGCTGTATCCTTCCATAAGGCAATCTCATCCCTGTATATGTAATTACGTGTAGCAGTAAAGCAGCCAAGTATTACAAGGAGAATTATTGTCACAGCCTGAATAATTCTCTGTCTTGCTTTTACTGCAGATTGAAATTTTACAATCCCTATGCTCACAACTAAAGAAATACCCCACCGTAATTCCGGGGACACCATACTTAATTCTTGACTTAACTCTCCAAGACATATTTTTTATTTCCATTGTTCTATTTGGCATATGGACTATCTATGCAGTTCACCGATTGAAGGCCGATGTCAGAACCGCTGATGAATCCACCCTCCGCCTTGCCCTGAAGATCATCAGGGCAGTGAGTAGATAGCATATTTCAGTGTTAGCTATAGTTTACACCTTTATGGTAAAATTCAATATAACAGGGAGGAAAAATGAGAGCTACAGTCAGAAAAAATGGGGTTCTTATTCCGAAGGATTTTTTTAAAGGGGTTAAAGAAGTAGAGATCCATAAAGAAGACAAGTCAATAAAAGTGGTTCCTGTACAACCTAATGATCCGATTCTCAAATTAGGGACACGTCCTGTTCTCTGCGGCGCAAAAGACGCTTCAAAAAATCACGATAAATATCTGTAAGGTGCCTTTTGTGGATAGTATCTTTCTCGATACGGGTTACATCTTTTGAAACCGCAATCGAACCCACCCTATGTCTTCCCCTGAAGGTCATCAGGGCAGTAAGCAGAGAGACCCTTTATCCTTCTCTTCCTTCTCTTACCAACCATTCTGATAAATGTGATAGAATAAAAGCAAAACAAAGGAGGCCATTATGCCTAAAACAATAGAAGCTGTATATGAAGATGGGGTATTTAAACCTCTTAAAAAAATACGGCTGAATGAACACCAGAAAGTTGAATTGAATATTGTCACTGCAGATGAAATAGATGATATAACAAAATCTGCGTTTGGTATCATTGGAATCGGTAAAAGTACATTCAAGGATACAGCTTATCACCATGATGAATATTTGTATGGTAAGAAACGGCAATTTCTTAAAAAACGCAGATGAATTTATTTATTGATACGGGTGCCTGGGTTGCAATTGCTGACAGAAATGACCAATATGCAACCGACGCAAGTGAGCTTTATAAAACCCTGATTTTTAAAAGAGACCAATTAATCACCTCTGACCTTGTTCTGGTCGAAACATATAATCTTCTGTCCCAAACTATCGGCAGTAAAGATACAATAAGCTTCGGTAATAAGTTGAAGTTGATTCCATTCCTTAAAATTGTACCTATAATTGTAAGTGACTGGGAGAAGGCATGGAAAATCCTCGAAAAATATAACGACAAAAACTTCTCTTTTACTGACTGTACAAGCTTTGCTTTAATGGAGAGATTAAAAATCAGGACTGCATTTAGTTTCGATGCCCATTTTACTCAGTACGGCTTTACTCGTATTCCTTGATTCTTAGACAATCTCCTCTATCATCTCTTTACAAAAGAGGGGAAATATTTTATCAAAACTACAGAAGAGTGCACTCTTCGGCTTGCCCTGAAGGTCATTATTGCAGTTAACAGATAACCTTCCTCCTTCCTTCTTCCCAACCATTCTGATAAATGTGATAGAATAGAGTAAAAGTGGCTTGTTAAATGCTTATTTTATTGTCGTTTATGGAATACTTATCTTGATAAAGGAAGAGATGTTTATAAAATGGAATATGTACTAAAAAGAAAATCGGAAAGCAAGAAAAGATACACTGGAAATTCAAAACATCCGGGGAAAAAGCCTGTCAAACTTAAAGTATCGAGAACGCACAAGCCAGAGGACATTGGTCTTGAGGAGTGGCAGCGGATTCTAAGAAAACAATACGGTGAACAGCAAAGTTTTAAATTTGACAATATAGGTAATCATCCCATCTTCTCTGAATTTAAACTCATCAATCCCGATTCGGGAAAGACTTATAAAATAGCCATTCGTGGAGACAAGCCCGGGGATAACTATTGCTCCTGCCCCGATTATAACATCAATAATCTTGGGACATGCAAGCATATTGAGTTTATCCTGTCCAGATTAATGAAGAAAAGGGGAGCTACAAAGGCATTCAAAGAGGGATATATTCCGCCTTATTCCGAGATATATTTGAGTTATGGAGTTAAGCGTGAGGTCAGATTTAAGGCAGGGGAAGACGCTCCTCCTGAACTGCTTTCTCTGGTGGACAAATACTTTGATTCACACGGAATACTCAAAGAGGAGCATATTCTTAATTTCCATAAATTCCTCAACAGTATACCGCAAAAAAATGGACATGAAGTACGTTGTTATGATGATGTAATGGCTTATATTGCCGAACATCAGGACGCCGAACACCGGCGAAACATCGTCAGGTCTCAGATTAAAGAAGGGATTAACAGCGCAATTTTTAAAAACATTTTGAGAACCAAATTATACCCTTATCAGCGGGAAGGGGCGTTGTTTGCAGTGAATGCAGGGCGATGCCTTATCAGCGATGATATGGGTCTGGGAAAGACAATCCAGGCACTTGTGGCAGCAGAGTTAATGGCTAAATTATTCAATATACAGAAGGTTTTGATTGTGTCCCCAACCTCTTTGAAATACCAGTGGCGGGCAGAAATCGAAAAATTCAGTGGCAGGTCGGTAGATGTACTTGAGGGGCTCAACCATCAGAGGAAACAGCTTTACATGAATGGCTCTTTTTACAAACTTGTCAATTATGAACTGGTCCCCAGAGATATAGATATGATAAGGGAGTGGATCCCTGACCTGATAATCCTTGACGAGGCGCAGAGGATTAAAAACTGGAAAACTCGAACTGCACAGTATGTAAAGCAACTGGAATCAATCTTTGCCATTGTGCTAACAGGAACTCCTATAGAAAACAGGATCGAAGAATTGCATTCCATAATGGAATTTATAGACAGGCGACATCTTGGACCTTTATACCGTTTTATCCATACTCACAGGATTGTTGATGAAGGTGGCAAGGTGATTGGATACAGGAACCTGCAATCTGTCAGAGATTCCTTGAAGAATGTCATGATACGGAGGAAGAAGGGAGATGTGCTCCAACAGCTTCCAGAGCGGATGGATAAAAACTTTTTTGTCTCCATGACTAAAGAACAAAGGATTATACATGATGAAAATTATGATATTGTGGTTAAACTGGTAGCCAAGTGGAGACGATATAAATTCCTGTGTGAAGCTGATCAGCGGCGGCTGCAAATCGCCTTGAATTATATGCGAATGGCTGCTGATAACACCTACCTTGTTGATAAGAAAACAATTCATGGCCCTAAGATTGAGGAATTAGAAGTAATTCTCAAAGAGATAGCTGTCGAGGGCGGAGAAAAGATGGTCATCTTCAGCCAGTGGCTGAGGATGACAGAGTTAGTAGAGCATATCCTTCAGAGGAATAATATCAGATATGTCCACTTAAATGGGAGTATCCCTTCAAAACAGAGAAAGGGTTTGATGTCAGAGTTTAAGGAAAACCCGGCGTGTAAAGTCTTTCTATCCACAGACGCAGGCGGAGTTGGATTGAACCTGCAAAGCGGCACAGTTGTGATTAATATGGACATCCCCTGGAACCCTGCTGTTCTCGAACAACGTATTGGTCGTGTACATAGGCTCGGTCAACGCAAGACGGTTCGTGTTATAAACTTTGTTACTGCATCTTCCATCGAGGAGAGAATCCTCGATCTTCTTAAGTTTAAAAAATCATTATTTGCAGGAGCACTGGATAATGACGGAGAAGATGTTGTAATGGTTGGCGAGTCTCAACTCAAAAGATTTATACAATCAGTAGAATCAGTAACAGAAAATCTGGAAAAATCAGACCCCATACTGGAGAGGCAGCAGGAAATAGAAGATGAACTGTATAAAAAGGCTGACCAGAAGGAACTAACTGCAGAAAAAGAAGATATGTCAAAAGCTGAAGAAGACAGGGACGGGGAAGGTCTGGTTTATCTGAATAACCTCCTCAACAGAGGTGCTCAACTCTTAATGAATCTCGGTAGACTCATTGAGCATTCTGATCAACCCCTTGAAAAACATCTCGATACTATGATCGGCAGAGATGAAAAAACAGGACAAACCTATTTAAAAATACCACTCCCCAATACAGAGACTATAAAAACTATCTTTTCATCCTTAGGTAACTTAATATCGGATACAATGCAGAATTTAGGGCGTTGACTATACTTGATGCCTGAAAATAAAGAAACAATACTATCGGCGATTGCAGGGATCAAATTACATTTAGAGAAAATAGATAAGAAACGAGAACAATTACTCAAAGACTTAGAGAGTTTACAATATAAACTTCATTCAATTGAACGCCTTAATACACTAATAACCATTTCACTACCAACCGTTAATGCCCAATCGACAATGGAAGAAAAGATATCATTATTTCGCACTTTATTTAAAGGAAGAGAAGATGTTTACCCACGATTATGGATAAGCAAAAAGACTGGGGCTAAAGGATATAGCCCAGTTTGTAAAAATGAATGGATAACCAGTATTTGTAAAAAGCCTGCGGTAAAGTGCAGTAATTGTGAAAATCGTATGTTTTCTCAGTTGACTGATGATGTAATCAAAAAACATCTAAATTGGAACATAACTATTGGTGTTTATCCTTTGCTTCAGGATGAAACCTGTTATTTCCTTGCTATTGATTTTGACAAAGAGACATGGCAGGATGACGTGAAAGCCTTTATGGAGACCTGCAAACAGAAGGGTATTTCTGCATTTCTTGAGCGTTCTCGTTCGGGTAATGGAGGACATGTCTGGATATTCTTTGCAGAACCAGTATCAGCAGGTCTCGCCAGACAAATGGGAACATTTTTAATAACTGAGACTATGAATCAACGACATCAACTCGATATGAAAAGTTATGATCGTCTTTTCCCGAATCAGGATACTTTGCCAAAAGGTGGATTCGGAAACCTTATAGCACTTCCCCTACAAAAGATTCCGATAGAAAACGGTAATAGTGTTTTCATAGATGAAAATTTCATCCCTTATGCAGACCAATGGGTATATTTATCAAGTGTGAAAAGGATGACACTTAATGAAATTCAATTATTTATGGATAAAGTAACAAAAACAGAAGATATTTTGGGAATATGTACAGGTCAAACTGACGAAGATATCAAGCCATGGGAAAAGACTTTTTCCTATAAAAAAACCTTTGAAAAACTTTCATGTAAATTGCCGGAAAAAGTGAGCATTGTGCTGGCGAACCGACTTTACATAAAAAAAGAAGGCCTGCCGTCACAACTCTTAACCCAGATTAAAAGGCTTTCTGCCTTTCAGAACCCAGAATTTTACAAAAAACAAAGTATGCGATTTTCTACTGCTATGACACCAAGGATAATCTGTTGTGCAGAATATATAAAAGATTATCTCGCAATACCCAGAGGCTGTCTTGATGATATCAAAAGCCTTCTATCAGAAAATAAAATATTACTTGAAATTCAAGACAAACGATTTGACGGTAACTATTGCAATTTCAATTTTAAAGGCGAACTTACAGAAGATCAGGATGAGGTATTTAATAAATTATTTAAACATGAAATTGGCACTTTTGTTGCTCCTCCTGGTATTGGTAAGACTATAATAGGAATCTGTCTTATAGCTGCAAGAAAAATCAATACACTTGTTCTTGTTCATCGCAAACCACTTCTTGAGCAATGGCGCACACAGATAGCTTCCTTCCTCGAGATACCTATTAAAGAGATAGGCCAGATTGGAGGAGGTAAGAATAAAGCAACCAATGTTATTGACGTCGCAATGCTTCAAAGCTTAGACAAACAGGGCGAAGTGGACATGAGGATTAAGAACTATGGACATATAATCGTTGATGAATGTCACCATATTTCGGCTGTTTCTTTTGAACGTGTTATGATGGAAGCTAATGCCAGATACATCATTGGGTTAACCGCTACCCCTTATAGACGTGACGGTCACCAGCCGATTATTATCATGCAATGTGGACCTATACGTTACAAAATAAGACCTCAAACTACTAATAAATCTCCCTTTAGTCAAAAGCTTATCACAAGATTTACAAATTTCTCTTGCCCATGGTCTGATGAGGACACAATTAATAGCATATGGCCATTGCTGATAGCTGATGAAGAAAGAAATCAGATGATATGTAATGATATTATGGAGAACCTTCAAGAAAAACGCTCACCAATTATACTTACAGAAAGGAAGGAGCATCTTGAAATACTCAGACAGAAACTTCAGGATTCTGTCAGGCATCTCGTTATATTACAAGGTGGGATGAAATCTGGCATCAGAAAAGAAATGATTGCCAAGCTTACTAATGTTCCTGATGATGAGGGACGTCTAATTCTTGCAACAGGATCCTATATTGGTGAAGGTTTTGATGACCCTCGTCTCGATACACTTTTTTTGGCTATGCCGTTTTCATTCAAAGGAAAGATGGTTCAGTATGCCGGTAGACTTCATCGCCATTATAAGGGGAAGTCTGAAGTAAGGATTTATGATTATGTTGATAACAACATGTCTGTACTACAGCGTATGTATAAAAGAAGGCTTAAGGCATACAAAGCATTAGGGTATGTGGAAATGCAGACAAAATGATTATTCTGAGCATATAGAAAAACTTCATGCAAACTCCGTAATCTCCTTATCTGCAAGACATGCTGCATCTCTTAAAATTTAGATATGAAGATCTCGTCTTTAACAAATGGTATTTGGGTTGAAAAGGTAGTGAAACCTCTTCCCCACAGAAGGTATAATTATTTACAGCTATAAGAGAGAAGAAATTTATTAACAACCTGCATGACAGGTAAGGTTGACAACTTTATACCCTTGCGGGATAATTAAACATGATAAATTTTGAAAAATTGGCTGGGAAGTATAAAAACATGGAGGGAATTTTGTGGGGAATAAGGAATTTACAAAAAAACTAACTCCAGATGGTGATGATAGATTAAGGATAAAAATAGATATCGAAAAGGGAAAGGTAACAGATATAGTTGTTCAGTTTGAGTCGAAAATAAAGGATAAATGGTATCCCATCGTAAGATATGATTGTTCTCACGGATTTTTTCATCGGGATGTATTAACACCGACAGGAGAAAAGACGAAACAACCGATTCCTATACAAAATCTTAAGGATGCTTTAACATATGCAGAGCAGGATATTAAGGATAGATGGGAATGGTATAAAGAAAAATTTAAGAAGGTGATGAAATAATGACAAAAAAAGAATATGCAGACAGAAATATAGGAATAACGTTTGATTTTATAAGATATTTGGTAGATCATCCAGAGGTTATAGATACTATACCAGATGGCTCTGAACTTGACTTTATAGATAAAGACATGCCTTACAAAGTAAAAGCAAGGTGCAAGAGGGGAAAAGTCGCAAGGTATAAAGTAGAGCACATATTTGAGCCTATTAAGGGGTAATTTTTCTAAAACGAGTTCTTTTGAGGTAGATATGTCTGGATAATGTACATACAAAACTAAAAATGGATATATCACTAATCAGGGCAAGTTAGTAAATTTTTAAAAGGAGGCTGTCATGAAGAAGGTAAGTTTCATATTAATAGCATTTATAGAACTATTTCTTTTCTCAGCTGTCTCTATAGCAGGGATGAAAGAAGTCAACAAAGCTAAAGAGTTCATGAAAGCTCGTATGTTTCCGCAAGCCATTGCAATTTTAGAAAAAGAAATTAAAAATAATCCCACCAATGCAGAAGCTCATTTCCAGCTTGGCATATGCTATGCATTACAAAGTGACTATAGCGGAGCTGATGACAGATTTGCCAGTGCAGTGAGTATTAACCCTGATAAGTATGGGTATATTGTGTCAGAAGAGTATGTAAAAGCAGGAAATCTTTTTTTAGGAGTAGGCCAGCTTGATAGAGCTGATAACGCTTTTAACAAGGCCTTGCAGTACAATCCTAAACTAATTAGCACCATTGGCGAAGAATATAAAAATGCTGGTAGTGCGTATTTAAACATCGGCCAGATTGAAGAAGCGGATAGATTATTCAGCCGTGCGCTTCAATGCAAGCCAGCTTTGGGCGAGAAAATTGCCGAAGAATATCTGAAAGCCGGACAGAATTATTTAGCTTGGCAACCGGAAACAGCGGAAAAAGTTTTCTCTGCAACTGTGGCATTTAATTCAGCACTTAGTGAAAAGATCTGCGATATCTATTTCGAAAAAGGCAAAGCCGGAGCAAATGAAGTTGATTTCGGTTTTTTGGAGAAAGCCAAAAAATATTGCAACCGGCATGATAAGGAGATTGCCATGATAATGGTTGAGAGACTTCCCGAAAAGGTTAGGTTAATTAATCTCAAGCCAAATGAGATATTAGATATTGCCTCGGTAAAAAAGGCACAAGAATGGAGGTACTTATTTTTTAGTAACGTTTTTAGTCATCGGGTTGATATCGGGGATAATAGTAATAGTTGGAATGTTGTTGACAATAATCTACCTTGGTATGCACAGGCAGCGGGCATGTTACAAATTAAAGCAAGTGATGAAGCCGTTACTATTATTATTTATATTCCCTAAAGACAAGAAGGTGTAGAGTATTATAACATACTCTACCCCTTTTTATTTTTTTAGTATATAATAAAATAAGATAATCAATTTAATAATTAATAATAAAAATTATGTTTTATAAAATAATTACTCCAATTTTTATACAAGTCACTTGCTTTTTAGTCATATTTATCGTTTTGCCAGTAGGAATAGTTTCTGCTACATGCCCTCCGGATTGTTCTAAAACAACCCAAAATCCTCCACCACCTGAACCCGTCTGTCTCCCCAACCCCCTAAATCCAAGTGATGACAAATGTGGTGTAACAACAAATGAGCCCACTCCGCAAACGCTCATCGGTAAAGTCATTAATGCCGTGCTTGGCATTGTCGGGTCTTTGGCGCTCCTTATGTTTATTTACGGCGGGTTTACTTGGATGCTCGCCGGCGGCAACCAAGAAGCAGTGACTAAGTACACAAATTCATAAATACGATGACGTATTATATTGACAATAAATAAAAGATTATGGTATTTTTCTTCCAAAGGAAGGAGGGAAAATGCCAAGAAAAAGTCCCTATACAATATTATTAACTCAAGAAGAAAAGAAAAAGCTGGAAGAGATTGCACGAAGATATACGTCACCGTATTATAATATTATTAGAGCTAAAATTACTCTGTATGCTGCACAAGGTATGGAGAATAAGGATATTGGCTTAAAACTTAATTTACCACGACAAATTATAAGTAAATGGAGAAAACGATTCTATGAGAGACGACTTAACGGTCTTGAGGATGAAGAAAGAAAAGGACGTCCTCCAATTTTTTCCCCCTCACGTAGCAGTAGAAATAAAAGCACTTGCCTGTGAATTGCCTTCACAATTTGGTGTACCGTTGTCTCGATTTACCAGCCGTGATATCGCACAATTGGCAAGTGAGCGAGGAATTGTTGCTAAAATAAGTGGCGCTACAGTTTGGCGGTGGTTAAACGAAGATGCTATCAAGCCATGGCAATACCGAAGTTGGATTTTTCCACGTGATCCAGATTTTCAAGAAAAAGCTGGTCGTGTTCTGGATCTTTATCATGGAATGTGGGAAGGCCATGTTCTGGGTAGAGACGAATACGTAATCAGCACAGATGAAAAAACCAGTATTCAAGCAAGAAATAGGAAACACATTACGGTTCCCCCCAACCCTGGCCAAAGCATACGTGTAGAGCATGAATATAAACGAGAGGGTGCATGAGTAATTCAATTCCGGGGACACAATACTTAATTCTTGCTTTAATTCTCCAAGACATGTTTATTATTTGGTATATGGACTATCTGTATAGTTCACTGATTGGATGTTATCGCCCCCAATATTTATATAAGAACGGAAGCATAATCATCAAAAATGTCTTATCCTGCTACAATGAGCATTATAAAATATCGATGATGAAAAAGCTCACCAATACGCTATCCCAGTAAAG
>VGWY01000061.1 GCA_016873575.1 Nitrospira sp.
ATCTTTTGCTCTCCGCGGACATACGAACCAAAGATGCCAATTTCGGTTATGCCGTATTTTTCTCTGAGCTCATCACGATGCTCAGCTAATATTTTTTTAACTTTATCGATTTTTTTCATTTCATCATCTGCTTTTGTTCAAATAGTAACATTAAGAACTCCAATTCATTTTATCATAATAAATTCAAGGAATTTCCTGATTTCTGTTTTTGTATTCCACGGATCGCGTATTTCAAGAAAGCCCCCTTTTCCAAAACCTCCATTGTTATTAACAGCGGGTCCCCGGATATCTTATGAATGATCCCCAGTATCCAGATTTCATTTTCAACAATTTTATTTTTCCACAACTATCGTTGGTACAACGGACATTCCGATACGGAGGATATGGCCCGGGTCTGTATCCTTATCAAGCATTATCTTTACAGGTATCCTCTGCACTACTTTGACATAGTTACCTGTTGCATTCTCTGGTGGGAAAAGGGAAAATACTGCGCCAGTCCCTGACATAATGCTTTCAACCTTTCCTGTAAATTTCTTACCCGGGAAAGTATCCACTTTGATGGTAACCTTCTGTCCTGTTTTCACCTTTTCGAGCTGGGTTTCCTTGTAGTTTGCAGTTACCCATATATCACCAAGAGAGACAATCGCCATGAGCGGTTGTCCTGCCTGAATCTGGTTTCCGAGTTCAACTGATCTTTTGGTGACGTACCCATCAGATGGTGCATATATTTTTGTATATCCATAATTAAGCTGGGCAGCATTTAACTTAGCCTCTTTCTCTTTTATAGCTGATACCTGGGCTTCCCTTGACATCTCTGCCTGTCTTACAATTGCCCTTTGCGTTTCAATTGTTTTCGCTGCCTGTTTAAGCTGTTCCCTTATAACCTTTACCTGTGCAAGCGCTACTGTATAAGCAGTCATTGTTTTTTCATAGCGCTCCTTAGAAATAACCTCTGTTTTATAGAGATCCTCTGCCCTTTTGTAATCCTTTTCTGCCTGGTTGAGATTAGCCTCCTGGAGTTCAAGATTAGCCCTTGCAGCATCTATAGCTGCATACAGTTCTGAGAGTTGACTTTTTGATACCTCAATCCGGGCTTCGATCTCTGAGAGTTTTCCCTTTTCGGCATTTACTCCTGATAATGCCTCGTTTACCTTTACTTCATAATCAGCAGGGTCTATTTCTAAAAGAATCCCTCCCTTTTTAACAGGTTGGTTGTCCCTTACATACAGAACCTTTACTGTCCCTGTCACCTTTGACGCAATCGTATGTATATGGCCATCAATAAAGGCATCATCTGTTGTGATATGAGTCTTTTTATACTGTGTATACAGATAGCCGGATATGCCACCTATTATTGCAATAATTGCAAAAATCAGGATTGCAATCTTCTTTTTTTTCTTGTTTGCTGGAGGCGGTACTTTTATTTCTTCCATTTTGTTCTCCATCAAGATTCTAACCCTTTTTCATAAACTTTTCCTGCAAATCATCAAACAAATCATAGACCACAGGAACAACTACAAGTGTTAAAAAAAGTGATGAAAGAAGTCCTCCGATTGTTGCAATTGCCATAGGTGACCGGGTCTCAGCACCTTCTCCAATGCCAATTGCAATAGGCATCATGCCAAAGACTATGGCAAAGGTTGTCATGAGTATCGGTCTTAACCTTATTGGTCCTGCAGTAAGGATTGCCTCTTTCCTATCCATGCCTCTTGACCTTAAGGTATTCGTGTAATCCACAAGAAGTATCGCATTTTTTTTGACAAGTCCCATAAGAAGGATAAGACCTATAAAGCTCATGAGGTTCAGGGTCTTCCCGGTTACTAAAAGAGCAGCAAATGCGCCAATAAATGATAGGGGCAACGATATAAGAACAGTCACAGGATGGATAAAGCTCTCAAACTGAGAAGCAAGGATCATGTATGCCATAACAACACCAAGTATAATGGCAAACATCAGGTAATAAAAAGACTCGCCCATTACATCGGCCATACCTTTATAAATACCAGAATAGTTAGGTGGTAAAATCTTTGCTGCTATCGAATCAAGTTCTTCCTTTGCCTGCCCCAGGGGCTTCCCTTCGAGGTTTGCAAACACTGTGACTGCCCTCTGTCTGTCAACCCTATTTATAATGCTCGGGCCTCCTGCCTCCTGTATTCTGACAATATTTGATAGCTCCACAAGCCTGCCGTCTTTAGCTCTTACATAAAGCCTGCCAATGTCCTGGGGATTAGATCTGTCCTCAGGAGTTAGTCTTGCCCTTACATCATATCTTCTTCCCTTTGTCTCATCCTTAAATTTGGTAACATCCACTTCTCCTCCAATGAGGAAATTTGCTGCCTCAGCTACCGTAGTAACGTCAACCCCTAAATCTGCTGCCTTATCCCTGTCTATATAGACCCTTATTTCCGGCTTTCCTGTTTCTAAAGAGGTGTCAACATCAACTATGCCCGGGAGTTTTGAAAATTTTGAGACGATTTCTTTTGCATATGACTCCACTGCGTTTAAATCACTTCCCCTGATAGAATACTGTATCGGAACATTTCTAATCCCGCCTCCGATTAATGAAACTTCCTCGGCAGTCCCCTCAATGCCTATAATATTTCTAAATTTCTTCCTTACCTCTGCCATGATCTCCTGCTGTGTCCTTTCCCTCTCTGACTTGGGTTTAAGAGAAACAAACATTATACCCCTATTCACCTGTCCTGACATAATACCCTGAGCATAGAAGCAGGTCTGAACCTCTGGAGTGGATCTTATGATTTCCTCTGCCTTCCTGAATAATCTATCCACTTCATCAACTGAATAGTCAATCTGTGCCTTGAGCCTGACCATAAACCTTGACTGGTCTTCAGGTGGTACAAACTCCTTACCCATAAACCCTGTTATGAAAAGGCTGAAGATAAAGATACCTGTTGCAGTAATTATCACAGTTGCTCGGTGATTCAGGGCTATCTTCAACAATCTTCTATAAAGGTCTTCGGTTTTTTTGTATCCCTTATTAAGATTATCAGCGATTCGAGAGAATAATCGTTTTAGTGCTGAGTGCTGAGTGCTGAGTGCTGAGTTTTCTTGATCCTTGCCCCCTGCCCCTTGCCCCTTTAAATATCTCGAAGCCATCATAGGCGTAAGGGTAAAGGAAATGAATAACGATACCATTACCGAAAATATAACTGTAAGTGCAAATTGCAAGAAGAACATTCCGACAATACCTTTCATAAATGCCACAGGCAGGAATATTGCAACTATGGAAAGGGTTGTAGCCATGACTGCAAGCCCTATCTCCTGTGTTGCAAAAGAAGCTGCTTCTATCGGATTCATACCTCTATCCATATGGCGGTGGATATTTTCTATGACGATTATTGCATCGTCTATGAGTATGCCAATCGAAAGTGAAAGGGAAAGCATGGTCATGTTATTGAATGTAAATCCAAAGGCATTCATCAGTGTAAAGGTTGAAATAACTGACGTAGGGATAGCCAGGGCACTTATCAACGTTGTTCTTAGGTCTTTGAGGAAAAGAAAGACTATTAAGATTGCCAGAATTCCGCCGTAAATCATGTGGTACTGTACTTCCCTGATAGAGCGTTTAATAAAATCTGACTGGTCAAAGGATATATCGAGCTTCATTCCTTCAGGCAGGGTATTTCTAATATTGACAAGTTCTTTCTTAATCCGGTTTATAGTCTCTACAGTATTTGTACCTGATTGTTTCTGTATCCCCATTCCCACGGCAGGAAGACCGTTAAATCTTACAATGGAACGCTTCTCATCCATTGCATCCTCTGCCCTTCCGACATCCCTTAATCTGACAGGTGAACCTTTAGAGTAAGCAACTATGAGGTCATTGAAATCCTGGATTTTAGGAAACTCGCCTTTTATCTTGATTGTGTATTCCTTTGTTTCACTTTCAATCCTTCCACCAGGCAGTTCTACATTTTGTCTTCCAAGGGCATTCATAATATCATGTGCAGTTATCCTATAGGCATTGAGTTTATCCCTATCAAGCCAAAGCCTTGCCTGCCTGAGCCTGAGCCCACCAAGCCTTATAGCACCAACACCATTTATCCTTTGAAACTGTTCCTTTAATACCTCATCTACATAGGTAGAGAGTTCTCTTGCAGATTTTTCCCCTGAAAGTGCAAACCACATAATAGGGGTTGCATCAGGGTCAACCTTCTCAATCACAGGGTCATCTATGTCCCTTGGGAGAGACCTCCTGATAGCAGAGACCTTTTCCCTCACATCCTGGACCGCAAGATCAATATTCCTTTCGAGGACAAATTCAACTGTAACTGTAGAGACCCCTTCAGTGCTTGTTGAGACAATACTCTTCACACCGTTTATGGTATTGACTGCACCCTCTATCTTGTCAGTAACATCTATATCCATAATCTCAGGGTTTGCACCCTTGAGGATAGTGGTAATATTTACTATCGGGAATTCAATCTTTGGGAACAGGTCAACCCCTATCCTCGGATAACTCACAATACCAAGTACAATAAGGCCGAGGATGACCATAGTCGCAAAAACAGGTCGTTTTATCGAGGTATCAGCGAGCCACATTTACCTTTGCACCTTCAAACAAATTCTGCTGTCCCACTGTCACAACCAACTCTCCTTCTTTAATACCCTCGATAATCTCAGCAAATTCCCTGACTCCTGAATTTAGTTTATATTTCTGCCCTATCCTTACAAATCTTTCTTTTGCCCTGTCTCCCTCAACAACAAAGATTTTAATCTTGTCTCTTTCATAAAGTAATGAAATATCAGGGACTACAATTGTAGACCTTTCAGCGCCTGTATAGAGTGTCACATGGGTAAAAAAACCTGGTTTTAATAGTCCATTTTGATTCGGTACCTGTGCCTCAACCTGTAAAGTCCTTGTATTTTCCTCAAGGCTCGGATAGATTGTTTTTAATTTCCCTTTAAATTCTTTATCAGGGAAGGCATCTATATTAAAAAGAACATCCTGTCCTACCCTAAGTTTCCCGACATCTTTTTCTGTTACAGTGAAATTGAGTTTGATAGGATTGCTATGGATTATCGTAAAAAGTGGTGAGCCATTTTTTACAAAATTTCCCTTTTCGACCTTCTTTTCCTTTACCGAACCTGATAAAGGCGAATATATCATTGTCTTCAAGAGCTTCTGCTTTGCCAGTGACAGCGAAGCCTTTGCCCTTTCCACATCAGCATCTGCAAGTGAAAGCCTTGTCAAGACATCATCAAACTGTTGCTGAGTCACAAGCTGCTCTTTATGGAGTGCTTCTTTTCTCTGATACTCAATTTTTGTATTCGAAAGAGTTGCCTCTGCCTGTTTTAAAGCCGCCTCAGACCTTTTGACCTCAAGGTTATAATCAGTCTCATCAATCATCGCCAGAATCTGACCTTTTGAAACCAGAAAACCCTCATCTACCCTGACATCCTTTACAATCCCGTCAACCTCAGTACTGATAATAACTTCCTCATAGGGATTCAACGTTCCGACTGCTTCTATAAATGGCTTAAGGGATTTTTTCACAGCAGGCTGAACCTGAACATTTATTACCTTTTCTGTAGTTGTCTTTACTTCCTTTTTCTTACAACCCGTCAAAGAGAGGAGGCAGTAGGCAGCTAATAGAATACAGCCATAGAATAATAATGACGTTTTTCGCATTTTATAATCACTCCTATTTCGTACTTTTCATGAGATCTTTAACGCAGGCTAAAGCCTGCGGCTACTTTGTCTTATGGTCATCAATTTTTATATCCTGACTTCTGACTTTTGACTCATGACTGTCTTTAACAGTGTTCCTGTAACCCTCTTTAATCGTAATATTGACAATTGATAGGCATATCGTGCATCTGCCAACTGCCTTTCAGAAGTTACCAGCAGGGTATTGGCATCCATTACATCTATGCTATCGGAGAGACCAAATTCAAACTGCTTTGAAACTGCATTATAATTATCCCGAGCAAATATCAACTGGTCTTCAAGGGATTTTAATATCTCTTTTTGTGTCAAGTAATCGAGGTGGGCATTCTCGACCTCGATACTAATATTCTTCTTTAAATCCTCCAATGCAAGTTCAGCCCTCCTCTGTTTTGCCCTGGATTCCATTACCTCTGCCCTCCGGAGACCTCCTTCAAAAAATGGGAAGTTCAGATTAAGTCCCCCATAAATATTTTCCTTATTTAAAAAAGGAGAGGATGGATCTTCGTCTCGTCTTAGATAAACACCCTCAACAGAGAGACTTGGCCAATATGAGCCCTGTGCATATTTGACCTGTTCTTCAGCAATCTTCTTCTGAAATCCGGAGGCCTTTATTTCTGCCCGTTCCATTAAGGCTGTCTGCCTGAGAGACGCAATTGTTTCTATTCCTTCACTGTTTACTGTATTCTGACTACTCTTTACTGTTTCTTTAAGATCATAGTTTCCGCTTAATCCGACCAGCCTTCCGAGAATTGCCTTTGCTAATGTAAGAATATTTTCTGCCTTCACCATCTCTGACCTTGCACCTGATAATTCTGCCTCTGCCCTGAGGAGCACAGTTTTTGTTACTTCTCCTACCTTTAATCTCGTCTGGGCCGAATCCCTGTGCTTTGTCAGTCTGTCAACATTTGCCTTCGCGATCTCAACAGCTTTTTGTGCCCTTAAAACATCGTAAAAGGCAGAGGAAACACTGAAAAGGTATTCTTCTCGCACGGCATACAGATCAAGGGTACTTTTTTCAATATTTTTGTTTGAGATCTGAACAGCAGTCAGTTCCTGTCTCCCTAACGAAATTGATTGATCAAGTCTTAATCCCCATGAGGTGGAAGATTCGGGTTGGGTTACAAATCCTGAAGAAGAGGTCTTTTCCCCGCTGTACCTAATATAATTTCCAAAGGCAGAAAGCCGGGGAAGTAAGCCAGAGAGAGCCTTATCCTTACCTTTTTCTGCTATGAAGAGTTCTTCCTCTGATATCTTTATCCTCTCGGAGCGTTCAAGTGCAATCCTGTAGAGGTCATCAAGTGAATACTCCTCTGCAAAAAGATTTTCAATGGCAATAGTCCATGAAAAGAAAATACAGTAAATAAGGATATACCCTATGAATAATCCTTTATGATTCTTCCTTTCAACCATGCGCCACCTCCGTTACATATTGGCAATTACTAATACAAACGCATTAAATAGAGTGTCATTGCGAGGAGCGGGGCGACGAAGCAATCCCCTCAAATATGAGATTGCTTCGCTATCGCTCGCAATGACAATGTAACACTACTTAGTACGTTTACTATAATAAGACCATAAGAAAACCACATCCTTCTGATGATTTCTGTCATTGCGGCTTGTCCGCAATCCTTTAGGAAAAGATTCCCGACAAGCGGGAATGACATACAACGTGACCTTACTTATGAACTCCTTAGTATCTTTTGAATGTTCCATGTTCGAATATATCCACAAACTCAGTTACGATCTTTTCTCTTTCTTTTTTGGTGATAGTACGTCCCCTCATAATCTCTTCTCCCAAGAAATAGGTGAAGATCATCCCAAGAAACGCCATAGTAGCCGTGTGAGAGGGTACCTGTCTGAGCATTCCCCTCTTCTGCAAGGAGGCTAAGTAGTCAGCGAGGGTTCGTATGAGTTCGTCTAAAAAACTGTTATATACCACCTTAATCTTATCAGGATACAGGTTCATCTCAGAAAGCATTATCCTGACCATGGATTTTTTCTCCTTTAAGGTCTCAAGAAACCTTATTCCAATCATTCTGAGGGCTTTATCATAGGAAAGTCCCTCAAGTTCTGGCAAAAGCTCCTTGAGTGTAGGCAGAAAGGTATACCTTTTTAGGACCTCCCCAAAAAGTTTTTCTTTTGAGCCAAAGTGCCTGAAAAGGGTAATCTCTGTAACACCAGCCTCATGTGCTATCTCTCTCGTTGTTGCACCAAGATAGCCCTTCTCTGATATCAACCGTAACGTTGCCTCTAAAAGCCTTTTTTCTGTGATCGATTTATTCATAATTGTGAAGCTCGACGAGCAAGCTCGGAGCATCCATGTAAGTAATTGCTAACTATACATATAGAACAAAAAAATGTCAATATACGAGGCACATCTATACCTGCACATATTCAAAAGTGTTAGCAATTTTTTAAAAGTGAACTCTTTAAGAATCAAAAGTGAACTGCTGTAAGTTTTTATTATTTGTTTATGATCTGTCATCCCACGGCTTGACCGGGGAATCCAGGGGGCAAAAGACACTGGATGCCCGCTTACAACCTGCGGGCATGACGGACAAGAGACTTCGATGAGTCTAATAATATCAATTCGATTATGAGCCCGTTAATAACTACATGATTACTGGTGTTCACTTTTAAATTGTAATTGGCATGCACATTTTCAAAAGTTGACAAACAATCGAAGGATAACGTTAAATAATGGAATCCCGAATATATGATTTGAATAGTACATATAATTTTTCTGAAGAGGTATAGAATGATTAAGGCGAAATATTTCATTGTTTTCTTGTTTGTATTTGTCTTTTCTCAAAGTGTATTTTCCCAGGAGATTCAGACAGCTCCAGCAACGTCTACTGCTCAACCATCTATGCCTGTACAATCAATACAGGGACAACAGCCAACTTTGCAGCAATTGCAATCGATACAGCCTACTATTCAGCAACTAATTCCATCTCAGCAACCATCACAAACTCAGCCACCGGCACCCGAAGCAGTTACACCAGCAGCCATACCATCAGTGCCACAGCCGCCGGTTAGGGAAGAACTCTCAGAGTTTGAACAATTTATTTCCGGCAAGGTCCCTTTAACAGTTTCAACTGCAATTAGACATTTTGGCTATAACCTTTTCAGGCAGCCTCCTTCAACCTTTGCACCTGTTGATAGGGTACCTGTTGGTCCTGATTATGTCATCGGACCTGGTGATGAGATCAGGATAATGGTATGGGGAAAGATTGAAGGCATATGGAATAGTTTTGTTGACAGAGATGGAAATATAAGCCTCCCTAAGGTTGGAATTATTGGAGTAACAGGTCTTACCTTCCAAGAGCTAAAAGACCTCCTCCGCAAGGAATTCTCAAAGTATTTTACCGGATTTGAAATGAATGTAAGTATGGGAGCATTAAGGAGTATAAAAGTCTATGTTGTGGGCAATGCACAAAGGCCAGGGGCATATACTGTTTCTTCCCTTTCAACCCTTGTAAATGCTTTGTTTGAGGCAGGCGGTCCGAGTAAGACTGGTAGCATGAGAAACATACAATTAAAAAGAAATGGTAATAACATAGTCGATTTTGATATGTATGATTTTTTATTAAAGGGAGATAAAACAAAGGATATAAGGCTCATGCCTGAGGATGTAATATTTATACCCCCGGTAGGCCCTGTTGTAGGTATTGCAGGTAATGTTAAGAGTCCTGCAATATATGAATTAAGGGGTGAAACTAAGCTTTTTGATCTAATCCAGATGGCAGGAGGACTTAATAGTGTTGCATTCAAAGGAAGGGTGCAGGTTCAAAGGATAGAGGATCATCAATTTAGAAATATCTTTGAAGGAGATTTGATTGAAATAGAAAAGTATCCTGCAAAGAATTTTATCCTTAAGGATGGTGATTTAGTAAAAGTTTTCCCTATTGTTGAAGTAAAAAATACGATAATTTTAAGCGGAGCAGTAGCAAATCAGGGGGAATATGCAGTTACACCAGGGGTAACAAAAGTAAAAGATGTTATATCTCAGGCAGGTGGTTTACTCTACTATGCATCCAATCAGGCTGAGATAACAAGGGTAAAGGTTACTCAGGCAGGCCCTCAGACAGAAAGATTTTCTATTGACCTTCCAAAGGCATTAGCAGGGGATCCTCCTCATAATATACCACTGGAAATAAATGACTACATCTTTGTCCGCACTGTCCCTGAATGGCAGCTTTATCAAACTGTAACGATATATGGCGAAGTTAAATTTCCAGGCATTTATACTATCAAAAAAGGTGAGAAGCTATCATCCATATTGGAAAGAGCTGGTGGTTTTTCAGATAAGGCGTATTTAAGAGGAGCGGTATTTACACGGGAGAGTGTTCGAAGGATTCAGCAAAAACAGCTTGAGGAAATGTCAGAGCGGCTTGAAAGAGAACTCTTAGGAATGGGGACTGCCGAAATCGCAACCGCTCTGACACCCGAAGAGGCACAGATTAAGGAATACGAGGTCAAACAGAAAAGAGAGTTCGTTGGAAGACTGAAGACCATCAAGGCAAAAGGCAGGATGGCTTTAAAGATAGATCAACCTGATGTCTTACAAAAAACTCCTTACGATCTTGAATTGGAAGAAGGGGATACTTTATTTATTCCGACAAATCCCAGCAGTATTCAGGTCATAGGGGCTGTCTATAATCAGACAGCCTTTATCTATGATAAGGACAAAGGCATTTCAAACTATATTGATATAGCTGGCGGATATACCGAGAATGCTGACAAAAAGAAGTTGTACGTTCTGAAGGCTGACGGGACTGCTATAAGGCCTGGTGGTGGTTTTTTAGGTATATCCTGGAGTAAGGATTCAACCAGATGGGAATTTGGTAGCAGGGAATTAGAGCCAGGAGACACCATCGTAGTACCTGAAAAACTGGAAAAGGTCGCATGGATGCGTGATATTAAAGATATTACTCAGATACTATACCAGATTGCGGTTACTGCTGGAGTGCTGATTGTTGCATTTTGATTGAACATGCATCCAGAGGCGGAGAGCCTATTTAGAAAATATCAAAATACATTCTTCCTGAAAGGGATCATCCATGCCTTCAGAATTGCATCAGGTTTTCTCCCTGTATGGTTTATGCGTGCTTCAGCAGTTTTCATTGTAGTCATCTTTATTCTCTTTAACCTAAATAATTTCAAGGCTGTCATGACAAATATCCAGAGAATACGACCGAAAAACAGGTTGATAAAAAGGATATTTTCTGCATACGAAATGTTTTTGTTCTATTCATTCTATCTTATTGACCTTTTTTATCTAAGCCATGATGATGAAAGGATCCATACCTACCGCATGGATATCAGAGGAAAAGAGAATCTGAAATACCTTTTTTCCAAAGAAAAAGAACAGGGATTTATACTCCTTACGCTTCACATGGGCAACTGGGAGATAGCAGGTGCTGTGTTATCACAAAGTGGCATCATCCCTCATGTCGTATATTCACCAGACACAGAAGATACCATTGAATCTCATAGAAAGGCATTCAGGAAAATCTATAAGGTGTGGGATGTGCCACTTGGTAAAGGGGAATTATTTTCTATAAGGCTTTACAATATCCTCAAAGATGGAGGGGTAGTGGCATTCCAGGGTGACAGATTATTGGGTGACAGTGGAGTTGAAATGGACTTTTTTGGTGAAAAAGCTGTTTTCCCAAAAGGCCCTGTCGTACTTGCAATGGTTTCAAAACTGCCCATCCTGCTTGTCTTTACTGTTATGAAGGGATATAAGCGCTATGAAATCTTCATTGAAGAACCATATACAGTTGCTTTATACTCTTCAAGGGACGAGACGATAGAAAAGGCGTTAAACGATATTGTATTCGTCTATGAAAAATATATTTCGCAATACCCTGAGCAATGGTTTACCTTTATGCCCTTCTGGCTTAAGGATAAAGATACCGAAGAACAAAAACTTAATTTTAACCACAGAGGCACAGAGAATACAGAGAAAGAATAGTTTTAGAAAAATATTCATTTTTAAATCTCTCCGTGTCTCAGTGTCTCTGTGGTTAATAATTATAAAGGAGTAAAGACAAGTACGGCTGTCGAGGATAAAACTTTGAGATTAAAGCTGATATTTCCTGAATGGGGACATTTCCCACTCCTTTATAGAAGATATATTCCTGTACTGGGCATCGCCACTGTTGCTGCCTTAACCCCACCTGAGTGGGATGTTCAGTTTGTTGATGAAAGGATAGAGCCACTCTATATCGACACGGACGCTGATTTAGTCGGGATCTCTGTAATGACCCCACAGGCATTCAGGGCATATGAGATCGCTGATGCTTACAGGTCGCTCGGTATACCTGTTGTTTTAGGGGGAGTCCATATCTCCCTGCAC
>VGWY01000062.1 GCA_016873575.1 Nitrospira sp.
ATCAATGTTCTCTGATATTGTATAGATGATACCACCCAGAATAAATGCTGGGGGCGTTTTTGAAGCCTTAGCCGGATTCGTTTCTAATCCAATATCTGCAACAACAGTAAGGTCTTTGACAACCTCTACCCTTGAGGACAGGGAAGCATGCCATATATCTCCTCTTTCATCAACCTTGTTTTCATTTCTTTTATATCCAAGATTTACATCGAATGACCATGGCTTTACTTCCTTTGTAACAAACAGAAGCATGCTGTATCCTACCTTTCCAGCACCCAGCCCCTTCTCATCATCTCCTGTCGGTAGCGAAATCAATGGCCTCAATGCAAAGCTCAGACCATCTTTTTCATAAAACCGCCATTTGAGATCAATCTCTACATCTGAGATTCCATTCTCTTTTGTTGTTGTCCCTGCATCTTTTGTTCTTATAAACTGATAGGGAACGCATAGTTCGATATCTACATTATCTGTCATTCCGTAAACGAATACCGGCACTATCTCGGTAGAATCCTCTTTGACCCCATCTTCATATTCATGTCCATACTCTGTTCCAATCTCAAGTTCAAACTTCCCCTTCCCTGCTGTACCAGTATCATCTGTGATGAGCGGGTGCGCTGCATAGGAATTGACGGTGAAGGCAAGAGTAAATGACAATAGACAGAGGGCATACACCAAACCTTTACTAAGTAAGACTTTTAACTTTTGACTTTTGACTTTTGACATGAAGGTGCTCCTTTCCCGCGGCAAATAAAAAAGCCACGAAAGCTTCTTTTTTACGACCTGCTGGTCATTTTTTAAGCCTTCGTGGCTTTCAAATTCTAAAATTGTAATATTACAAGAAATCTAAATTTGCAACAGAATTTTTATGGCTTTTGTTTCAGACTTCTTTTGGCTACCTTTATTCCAAACCCGATGAGTATAACCATCCCCAAAACCATGATACCACCAAGCAATCCCGCGATTGATGTGCCAGTATCAACAGCAGGCCAGGATGGTTTTTCCTTTTCTTCACCTTTTGATGGGAAAGAGTAATCAGGAAATATAGCGGTTTTCTCTTGTAATTTTGATATATTTTCTTTAATCGGATTTTCTTTTTCAGGTATCTCAGGCTTGCCATAAATCTTTTCGATTGACCATTCAAGCCCATCAGGATACGTAGAGGCAAACCAGGAAAACGCCCCACCGGTGATGACAGCGAGGATTGCCATGGCTACTAATACCTTTTTTAATGAAACGCCGGGGGAAAGAGACTTCACTCCTTCAAGGTCCTCAACAATATCTGGTCTCAGCGTTCTTACATAAATAACTATGCCTGCGGTTACAAATCCCTCAATCAGACCGATGGCAAGATGAATTGGCTGCATGAGTAAAACAAATGTACTGAATGGTAATTCTGTTATTCCAGATAGCTTTGTTTCAAGAACAACCGATAGTGCGCCGAGTTGAAGGCCAGCAACCACACTGAGTATTGAGGCTATCATAATTCGTCTGTGAGACATATTTTGTCTCACAATTGCCCTGTAAATCAGTGGATAACCTATAAAACAGGGATAAATACCCATGTTCCAAATATTGGCTCCAAGCGCAAGCAGTCCTCCATCGGCAAAGAAAAGTGCCTGCACTACGAGAACCGATGCTATAACAAGGAATGCTGCATAAGGCCCAAGCAAAATCGCAAGGAGCATCCCTCCACCGATATGCCCGCTTGAACCAGTTCCCGGTATAGTAAAATTTATCATCTGTCCTGCAAAGATAAAGGCCCCGAGGACGCCCATCAAGGGGATCACCTTTTCATCCATCTTCTCTTTTAATTTTTTTGCACAATAGATAATTGTCCCAAGTGTTCCTGCCCACATTGCTCCGCCAACTGCAGGTGAAAGTAAAGCATCTGCCATATGCATAACAATTTCCTCCTCAAATTTCCCGCGGCAAATAAAAAAGCCACGAAAGCTTTTTGACCTGCTGGTCATTCTTTAAGCCTTCGTGGCTTTGAAATTCTGAAATTAGAATATCACAAGAAATTTAAAATTGCAACATAAATTTTTGGACAAAAATTTATAAATTATAACCTAACTATAGAAATTATCTATTTTACTTATATAGTATTTCTATATAATAATTACTATGAGGGGTAATGGGGCTGGTGCCCCGCCTGGTCTGCAAAACCAGAGAATGCTCTGCACAAGTAGTCATTGTGGGTTCGATTCCCACTACCCCTCTCCATATTATAAGGTATTAATTCTTTAATTTCCAATTTTCTATGCGTTACATAATCCTCGGAACAGCAGGACATATTGATCATGGTAAGAGTGCGATTGTAAAGGCACTGACCGGGATAGATCCTGACAGGCTTAAGGAAGAGAAAGAGCGCGGGATGACCATTGACCTCGGTTTTGCAGACCTCAAATATCCTGATGGTCTTACCGTCGGAATTGTAGATGTCCCGGGTCATGAAAGTCTCGTCAGAAATATGCTCGCAGGTGCGGGCGGCATAGACCTTGTACTCTTTGTCATTGCTGCTGACGAAGGGGTTATGCCGCAAAGCCGTGAACATCTTCACATATGTAACCTCCTGAAGATTAAATCAGGTATCATTGCTATTACAAAGGTTGACCTTGTTGAAAAAGATTGGCTTGAGCTTGTAGAGGATGATGTAAGAAATTTTGTAAAAGGTACATTTCTTGAAGGCGCAGTCATTGTGCCTGCCTCATCAAAAACAATGTTTAATATTGATCTCCTGAAAGAAAAGATTCAAGAAGTGGCCTTAAGGGTCGAACCAAAACCAACAGGAGGTCTTTTCAGGCTTCCGGTAGATCGTGTTTTTACATTAAAGGGTTTCGGAACTGTTGTCACAGGAACTGCTATATCAGGGACTATTTCTGTTGATGATGTTGTTGAGATTCTTCCGAGCAATATTAAGAGCAAAGTCCGCGGGCTTCACAGTCATGGAAAATCTATACAGACAGCATATGCTGGACAAAGGGTTGCGATCAATCTTCAAGGAGTTGATAAGGAAGGATTAAAAAGAGGAGATGCTGTTGTGGTACCTGAAAGGTGTATTCCGTCAACGATGATCGATGCCAGGATTGAACTGCTTCAAAATGCGCAAGTCCTGAAGAATAGAGACGTTATTCATCTTCACATTGGCACCTCAGAGTCCATGGCAAGGATTGTACTGTATAGTAGAAATGAACTAAAAGCATGTGAAAGTTGTTACTGCCAGTTCAGGCTTCAAGAGCCTATTGTTGCTATGTCTGGAGACAGATATATTATAAGGAGATTTTCTCCTGTAGATACTATTGGAGGAGGAGAAGTACTCGATCCATCGTCATACAAGATGAGTCACAAAAAAAGTTTGGATGATTTGAATATACTTGATTCTGGAACTTTGTCCGATAAGATAGCACTCAAAGTAAAAAGGGCTGGTATACATGGAACTAAAATATCATTAATTGAAGGGTGGATTAAAGAAGAAGTTACAACAATAAAGCATTCAATAGAGGAGTTAATCGAAAAAAATATTCTTCAGCAGTATGATGATATCCTGTTTCATACCATGAATGTAAATACATTTAGTAATCTTGTAAAAAATAAGGTTGAGAATTTTCACAGAAGGAATCCTTTAAAACCGGGAATTCAAAAAGAAGAGCTCAGAGCCAATCTCAATATAGAACCGAGACTTTTTAATTATTTCATTAAATTACTGAAGGACATTGTCGTGGAGAATGAAACGGTCAGGCTTTCAACTTTTACAATGGTTTTATCACGGTCAGATGAGAATCTTAAACAACAGATACTCGAGATACTGGAGAAAACAGGACTACAGCCTGCAACAAAAGAAGAATTAGTGGATATTCTGAAAGTGGATCACAGACGCATATCGGATATCCTGAAACTGTTGGCAAAGGAAGGGAATCTTGTACGGATCAATGATTCCTTATATATAACATCTTCAGTTTACAAAAACATGGTAGAGCGGTTAAAGGAATTTTTCATGAGCAAATCAGAGATGTCTGTAAAGGATTTCAAGGCTACAGTCAATGCCCCGAGGAAATATGCTATTACCTTTCTTGAATACCTTGACATGAACAGGATTACAAAACGGGTCGGGGATGTAAGGAAATTTATGTATAACGGTTAGATCACCATTAAAGCAATATATTTTCTGCTAAATTCTATCCTTCTCTATAAGTTGGCCTTTTAATATAGATATTTTCTATTTGAATTATAGACTTTCTTTATCTAAAATATTTTTGATTATGGATTCCTTCCACCAGCGAAGCATAGCTGGAAAAGAAGAAATCCGTTTTAATGAAAGGGAGTGGTTAAAAGCTATATCGGAACCTATCTAAAAAGGTTGCGATAGAAAGGAGAAGAATGATGAGGTTGTTGAAATTTCTTGTGGCAGCGTTTTGTTTTATTTGTCTATGCTGGTTCCAAATAGTTTTCGCTCAGATTGAAGATGAAAAGTGTCTGGGTCCGGGTTGTCCTCCAAGAGAGGAAATAAAACTCGAAGAGGTACTTGTGACTGCATTTCACGGAGGAGAAGTCATCATAACCCCTACAAAGACCATCATAGATGTGGAAAAGTTCGAAAAAAGTGGTTCAGTTGAAAGGGTTGAGGACATCCTGAAACATCTGACCGGAATCGATGTCTTTAGTAGTTCAACCACGCCCGATCCCCAACAGGTAATCATTATAAGGGGATTCGATGACAGTAGGTTTACAGTTGCCATTGATGGGAGACCCATAACCGCCCCAACTGGAAGGGCATATACCCAAGTAGATTGGTCCAGCCTGACCACCAGCGATATCGAGAAGATAGAAGTCATACGGGGTGGTGCTTCTGCCCTGTACGAAAACTCACAGGGAGGCATAATCAACATCATCACGAAGAAGGGAAAGAAAAGAGTCACATTGATCCCAAAGATCTCATTGTCAGGTGATTACTCCAGATTTGATACCCATTCAGAGAAAATCGCTGTGGAAGGTGGTATTGGGAATCTGAGTTATTTCACCAATTTCGGAAACAATGAATCGGACGGTTACTTGAGAAACAACTACTGGAGAGGGAAAGACGCTTCTGCAAGGCTGAACTATCTCTTCCCCTTCAGGGGGAATGTGACATTGTCCTTTAAGTTTTCAGAAAAAGACATGGGATATCCCGTTGTAAATGATCCCAGCAGGTCTGACTATGATCCTGAATATCCGACAGTCCCTGAGGATGCGGATACGTTGAGGAGGGGTCGTACTATAGCTTATCCGGGTGGTGAATCTCATAAAGAAAGGAAAAGTCGTCATCTGGATTTTATCTTTGAGCAGCCTATAGGGAAAAGTAGCTTGAAATTGCAACTTTATAAGACCAAGGGAAGTGAGAACAGCTACTGGTACGGTCTTTCTAAGGGGAAGCTGATACAGAATTACCTTGGCGGTGACGACGGGAAAGAAAAACATTATGGAGGAATTTTTCAGTATCATTTGAACTTATGGAAAGACAATTCCCTCACAGTAGGATATGATCAAAGATGGATGGGAGTGAAGAGCATGCCGGATAATTTCAGGGTACAGGCAGGGTACTTTGATGACATTTGGGCACTAACCCACAAATTAACACTGAATTTAGGGCTCCGTTATGCCCATATGCGGGAATTAAGCTATCCTTACGCAGACCCTGGCACTACAACAAAATACAGACACAAGTTCAAGACTGACCTCTGGTTACCTAAATGTACTGTAAGTTATCGATTCAGCCCAAAGACAGAGGCATATGTCTCGGTAAACAGGGACTACCATCTCCCTCTTTGCTGAGATAGAGTATTATGGGCCTCGACGAGGCTCACGGAAAGACTTGAGACAGAGACGAGCATGCATTACGAGACAGGTATCTATAAGAAGCTAACGAAGGATATTGATACCCGACTTTCGGTGTATTACACTGATATTACCAACTATATAGCAGCTGATTCCTCGGGTATCTATTATCCAACTTCTTATGCCTATAACAGAGATTCGGCAGAGTTCTATGGTTTCGAATGGGAGTTTAATAGTACTTTTTTTGATAAACTCGTTGCCTTCGGCAATTATACCTTCAGGGAGGCAAACTACTCTGAAGAAGTGGGTAAGCCATCGGCCTATTTGCTCGATCTACCGTCGAAACACAAGGCTAATCTGAATTTCAGATATCCTATATTCAAAGATACCATGCTAACAACGGATCTCCGATACATTGGGAAGAGGAAAAGCGAAGGTGGATACACAATCAATGATTACTTCGTAACAGATGTAGGTATCAAGTATAACCCCTGGGAGAATACAACAATTCGCGTGTATGCAAATAATGTTTTTGGTGAAAAATACGAGGAAGTGTACGGCTATCCCATGCCTGATCAAGTCTTTGGTGCTCGATTGGAACTCACCTTCTTTTAAAGTAGGCAAAAAAGGTTTGTAGAGGAGGTTATCAAATAGAATGGAATGGCTTTCGGCATTGGTTGATTACGGGATTATCGGACTTCTGATAATCATGAGTGTAATTGCAGGCTCAATTGCAGTGGAGAGATATCTTGTTTTCAGGAAGATTAGGATAGATGCCTTTGAAGAGAAGAAAAACCTTGAGATAGAGCTTACAAAAAAACTGCATATCATAGCAACCATCGGAAGCAATGCACCATATATAGGACTGCTTGGCACCGTGCTCGGCATAATGCTGACATTTTATACAATAGGCAGGGAAGGGTTGATGGATACCGGCAAGATAATGACAGGGCTTGCCCTTGCGCTTAAGGCAACAGCAGTGGGACTTGTTGTTGCAATCCCCTCAATAGCCTTTTATAACTTTCTATTGAGGAAGGTTAAGGTACTTCTTGCACAATGGGAGACAATGAATGGACGAAAAAGAATTTGACTATATGAATGTTATTCCATTGGTTGATGTGATGCTTGTACTGCTTACAATCGTACTTACCACATCAACGTTAATTGCCTCCGGAATGATAAATGTATCACTTCCAAAGGCATCTGCTGAACATAAAGAGATTCTGAAAAATCAGATTATATCCATTGACAAAGGAGGAGCAGTCTATCTCAACTCATCGGTAGTTACTCTTGATGGATTACAAAACAAAATGCTTCTTCTGGATAAACAAACCCCTGTCCTGATTCGTGCAGACAGGGACATCCGGCTTCAGGTGTTTGTTGATGTCCTTGATGTCGTGAAGAACCTCGAGTTTAAGAGAGTGAGTTTACAGACAGAGAAAAGAAAGGGGGGAATGGGGGAATGGGTGACCAACTAAAAGGTATAACACTCTCTTTTATCATTCATATCTCGGTGTTTTTGACTATGATTGGAATCAGCAGTTCTGCTGTTCCGATGAGCAAGCCTATTGTGATTGACTTTACCTTTGAGGATTCTACAGGAGATGAAGAGGTAACTTTGCAGACAGCACTTCCATCAAAGGGGTACGAAAAGATAACAAAAGAGATGGTGGAAGAAATAGTGAATCCTTTTCCGGCAAAGGAAGAAAAACCGAAAATAGAGAAAGAAGTAACAGTCTATGAGAGTCCAGTTGCACCATCCATCTCAGAGGCTCAGGTACCAGTTCCAGAAGCTATGACAATGGAACACAGTGCAGATTTAAAAGGGAAAGAGCACAATCCTGTTGCAGAAGGTATAACAGGTAGTTCATCAATGGGAAGAGAGGTTAATGTGGCATCTGCCGGTGGTTCCGGGGATTCAGTAGAAAGGGCGAAAAAAAAATATTTGAAGACAAACTTTGTATACATAAGAGATTTGATAATGAAGAATATCTTTTATCCTTATGAGGCAAGGAGAATGGGTTGGGAAGGTAAGGTGACGGTATCCTTTGTAGTTGGAAAAAATGGATACGTTGATAGCATAAAGATAATAAATAGTTCAGGATTTGAGGTCTTGGATAAAAGTGTAGTAGAGACTATCAAAATGGTTTGCCCCTTTCCAAAACCGCCTGTTGAGGCATTGATAGTATTGCCGATAGTATATAAGCTCAATTAAGGTGCCATTTTATCAATCCTGAACATGAAGTTCAGGGAATAAGCCTTTTATATATTAATAAAAGAATAAAGGCTTGTTCTAACTGCTATATGAGAAAGGAGAAAGTGTGTATGAACCCAAGAATAATAGTCCCCGAAGAAATGGCCAAGGGCTATACGAGGCGGGAGTTCCTGAAGCTGCTTGAGCGCGCCGGTATTAGCGTTACTGTTGGAACCACCGTCTTTCTTGCAGGCTGCAAGAGGAAGGTGAACCCTCTTGCTGGGGCTAGGGAGGTCATTACAAGGTGTGGAATCTGCAGTGCTGACTGTGGCATGAATGCCTATATCAAAAACGACCGTGTTATAGCAGTGGCTCCATGGCCTGAGGATCCAGATACTAAGGGGTTTATGTGCGATATGGGGCTGGCTACTGTCGAACTATTATATGCCCCCGACAGGATACTCAATCCAAAAAAGAGGGTAGGAACTGCATGGACCGACATAACTTGGGATGAGGCGATGGATTCCATTGCCAGGAAATTAATAGAACTAAAAAAGGACTTAGGGCCACAATCCCTCATCTGTCATTATGGGGTGAGTCAGGTACGTTCAATGTTCTTCCGTTATCTCCAGCGCCGTTTCTGTAATGTCTATGGGACTCCGAACTTTACTGGATGCGGCAGCCAGTGTGCTGTGGCCACCATGCTGGCCAGGAAATACAGCACGGGTCCTATATCTCCTGATTATGAAAACGCAAAGTGTATAGTCCTCTGGGGCTGTAATCCATCCGTATCCGCACCCCTTGGCTGGGTACATAGAATCCTGCCGGCAAAGGGGCGGGGAGCAAAACTCATCTGCATCGATCCCAGGCCAAACCTCACGACTAAGGTTGCGGATATACATCTTAGACCTCGGCCGGGATCCGATGGGGCACTGGCTCTGTCCATGATGCAGGTAATTGTGAATGACCACCTGTATGAGGAAGACTTTATTGAAAAACATTGCGTTGGATTTTCCGAACTTAAGGCCCTTGTGGACGGCTACAAACCAGAAGTGGCTGAAAACATAACAGGGATTCCGGCTGAGGACATTCGAAAGGCGGCGAGGACATATGCCACCCATTCTCCCGCATGCATCGAGCCGGGCAGCGCCCTCGAGCTTCACATTAATGGTGTTCAGACCATACGGGCGGTTATGCTCCTCCAGGCCTTGACCGGCAACATAGATGTGAAGGGTGGGGCCCTTATGGAGGGGGACAAGACCCCCTTGGTGGATTTGGAGTTGAAGGCCCATTCGAAGGTCGTTTCCACGGGGATAAGTAGCAACACATATCCGCTTTTTTGGGAATCGAGAAAGATGGTGACTGCTAATGTGATTCCTGAGGCCATTCTCTCGGGCAAGCCCTATCCGATCAAGTCGCTCATCGTGGTAGGTGGAAACCCGGTTGTTACCGGACCCAACGCCGCTCACCAGAGAAGAGCCTATAAGCAACTCGACTTGATGGTCGTCATGGACCTTTTCATGACAGAGACCGCAAAGATGGCCGATATCTTCCTGCCTGCCGCCTCATTCCTTGAGAGGGACAACCTTAAGGTAAGGGACCGTATATATATGACTCCTAAGGTCATACCGGAGCGGGGAGAAGCTTGGCCGGAATGGAAGTTCTGGTTTGAGCTTGCCAAAAGGATGGGGTACACGCGGGAATTCCCCTGGGCTACGCTGGATGAAGCAATTGATGAGCACCTTTCTCCGATTCAGGTTACATCCTCCCATCTCAGGCAGAATTTCCACGGTGTTGATTACCAGGCGAGGTCTGGATATAAAAAGTACGAGAAGGACGGGTTCCGGACCCATTCCAGAAAGATTGAGTTCTATTCCCAGGCTCTTGCCGACGCAGGTTACGACCCACTTCCGCGCTATGTGGACCCTTACAAGGTCTTTGCAGAAAAGGGATTAAATGCTCGGTATCCCCTGATCATGACCTCGGGGGCCAGGATTCCATACTATTTTCATTCACAGTTCAGAAACCTTCCGTCCCTTCGGGCAAAGTTTCCGGACCCACTTCTTGAGATAAATCCATCGGATGCATCGGCTCTGGGGATTCGGGAGGGCGATACCGTGAACGTCATATCCCCCAGAGGTGGCATCCGGGCCAAGGCAACCATCATCCAGGCGCTAAAGGTCGGAACCGTCGCCATGTCCCACGGTTGGGCGGAGGCGAACATAAACGAGCTAACTGATGATGCATTCCTTGACCCGATCAGCGGTTTCCCAGAGTACAGGGGATTTATGTGCAGGGTGGAAAAGGTGTAGACAGATGAATATGAAGATTAATGTGTTGACATGGATAGGGGTGGGCCTACTGAGCCGTTTAACCCTTATAAGGCCGACGAGATGGGGTAATGGACGATCACCATATGGCATTATATGGTAAATCTCTGATAACGAGAAGAGACTTCATGAAGTTCGCCGGTATTGTGGGCATGGGTATCGTTTTTCCCGCTTTTCATTTAGGTGACATTATCCGACCACCAGGCGCTGTGTCTGATTTCCTGGCTATGTGTATCCGGTGTGGCCAATGCATGGAAGCCTGTCCTTACGACAGCATTTTTTTCTTCGGCATCACTGCAGGAGCTCTCGTCCATACTCCATACATTAACCCTTTACGGAGTCCTTGTTACCTTTGTCAGGAACGGGGACCAGATGGTAAAAAACGGCCTGTAAGCACATACTTGCGGTGTGGAGAGGTGTGCCCTACCGGGGCCTTGAGGCGGATCGCCAACGACAAGGAGGTCCTTTGCAACTTACCGGATGAACTAAGGATGGGGAGGGCTTTTCTTAATCGGGAATTCTGTATAGCGTGGCAGTTCAATTTTTGTGGAGAGTGTTATCTTAATTGTCCTTTGAAAGATAGAGCACTTTTGGCACGGCCGCCTGATGAGCCTATTCCGGCCGGAGTTCTTCGGCCTCATGTAGACATATCACATTGTGTTGGATGCGGAATGTGTGCTTACATCTGCCCGGTTCGAAAACAAGCTACTTTTTCGAGGACATTAAACCGTGTTAATCAAGACCTTTTTCAGTTCAAATACCGAGCATTGGTGAGGAGTCTACTCGCCCGAAGCGGGGAACAGGTAAGACTTCCTGCCATAAGAGTTACTGGAAGACTTTGAAACTCATGAAAATGGAATATTCCAAGAGAAGATGGAAGGTCAGACCAATTAGAAGACTCACCCAGATGTTTGTGCTAATTTTTCTAATCGTCATACCTGCAACTTCACAAAATTTCAGTGTATGGTCTCCCTCCTTAATCATACAAGGGTATCTGCCTTCACCTGTTCTGTCTCGGATTACTGGCGATACATGGAGTCTTGGGATAGGTGACTTTCGCATCACCCACCCGGTAGCTTTAATGGATTTCTTAGTGTCTGCAAAGGAGTGTTGCAGTAGCCTATTTATTTCGGTGCTTATTCCTCTATGTGTGACCCTGATATTGGGCAGAGCATTTTGTTCATGGCTTTGCCCTGTCGGATTCTTACTTGAGCTGAATATGAAAGCAAACCGTCTGCTGTGTAGAATGGGGTTTACGCATAAAATTGAGTTAAGGGATTTCAGGTATATCATTTTTGCTCTTCTATTGATCCTCGGATTTTTCTTTTCCTTTCCCTTGATTTCTACCTTTGATCCCCCTCACGTATTGGGCAGGGAATTAATGTATCTCTTTACCCATCAGCAGGTCAGTCTGAGCGGTATGGGGCTTCTTATAGTCATCCTGCTTTTTGAGGTCTTTTTTACCTCTCGGGCGTGGTGCCGTGCTTTTTGTCCCTCAGGTGGAGGTCTGGCCTTGTTGGGTAGGAAACGTATGTGGCGGATCAGGATAATCGCTAAGGAATGTATCCGCTGTGAGAAATGTAACAGTGCATGCCCCTATGGGCTGTCACCCAGTCATCTCGTAACCAATGGAAACTTTGACTGGACCATTTGCGACAATTGCGGGCTTTGCCGGGATATATGCCCGACTAAAGCAATTTCTTATGGTTTTGG
>VGWY01000063.1 GCA_016873575.1 Nitrospira sp.
GTTCTTGAAAAAGTATACCCTGACCAAACTAAGGTGGAATTAATAAAAAAAGATTTTAAAATAAAGGCACACTCGATAGATAATAACTACTCAGTTATTCTTTGTGACCCTGATACACGGAGCAAGCTGATGGAAGACCTTAGTTGCCATACCACGCATGTCGAAATCAGATTTTGGGACAAAGAAGGCACTTATCCTTGCATATTTGAAGAAAATTGGGAGGTGTACTGCAAATAAGACAAATTCCGTTTAAGATTTCAGATCGCTGCCAAACTTCACGCCCTGATGCCGAGTATTCTCGTTGCGAGTCGATTCCGACTGGATAAGGCGGTTAAAGGAGAATTGTAATTGCACCCTGTTTACAGGCTACACATTGATAAGTCTGGTGATTATACTTATGGGAAAACTGGACGGGTATATTAGCTCACTAATTCAGTAACTTTTAAAAGTTTATCAAAAGGTGTCATATAATTTAACCCACCATGTCTTCTCAGATGATTATATTCGAACAAAAATTTTCCCATCTGCTTTTAACTCTATTTAAATTCTTCTATGATTTATTGATAGACGAGGCAACTAAGATGGATTTGTTCTTTATTTGTTAAAATAGTAGAAAAGGAGGTTTATGAATGTTAGAGGTTAAAATTCCAATATCAGCGGATGATATTATTGAAGCAGTGAAAAAGATGAAAAAACGTGACAGGGAAGCTTTTATAGAAGACTTGATTGCAATGACTTCTTCTGATTATTTAGATAGCATTAAGGAGGCGAGAGCAGATTATAGAGCAGGCAAAACAAAATCTCACAAAGAGATTTTTGGTGAATGAATTATAATCTTGTCTATACCCGCAGGGCTGAAAAGGATATAAAGAAACTTGATCCTTTCATAAAAGGATACATTGGAAAAGCTCTCCCAAAACTCAAGGACAATCCAGTCGAACTTTCTGAAAAACTAACTGACCCTGAAATTGGAACATATCGTTTCAGGATAGGTGATTACAGGGTTATTTTTGATATTGAAGGTAATGATATTATTATTCTTAGAGTTGGGCATAGAAAGGAAATCTATCGAAGACTTTAGAACCTGAATAGATTCATCAAACTTAGAACTAAAAGATGGTTTTCCAAAAAAATAATTGCAAGGAGAATTGTTTGCCTGATTTCCCTCTACGCAAGGAATTGAAGGAAAAATTCATACAGGATTTCAATCCTGCAGAGAAACTCTTTTTTCTCAAAAAGGCGAAAGAGGCTATCATGCTGAAGGGGTTTCAGGGATGTGAAGACCTTTTTCATTACTGCTATTTTCTTACACTCAAAGAACGCTTCCGTAGCATCAGCACACAGGGTGGTGAAGGATATATGAGATTCCTACTTGTGGAAGGGACAAAGGATGTGGAGGAGGCAATAATATTGTATGGAGAGAGATTAGAGAAAAAGAAACTCCCTCAACCTGCGCTGAAAGAATATAAATTCTTAGAATATTTTTCTGAATAAATCCCGGTCACCCTGACCCTGAACTTGATTCAGGGGATTCAGGGTCACAGGCAGCATTAATTTTAGATGCTGAAAAGAGTTCAGCATGACATGCGCTAAATTTTTGCAGACATTAGCGAAAGTGAGTTACAATTAATATTATGCGTTTGATACTGTTTGACATTGATGGAACTCTCATTGATTCCGGCGGGGCAGGAACCCGATCCCTCGATCTTGCATTCAAGGAACTGTTTTCGATCGAAAATGCATTCCATGGTATCAGTATGGCTGGCAAAACTGATACACAGATAATAAAAGAAGGCCTGATGAAACATGGTTTCTCACCCGATGGTAACCTTAATGCTGTTATTTATACGTATCTAAAGTATCTCCAGAACGAAATAAACAACAACAGAAAATATATAAACCCAGGTATCTATGAACTATTAGAAAAGCTGAGTCTTGCAAAAGATATAGGATTGGGACTTCTCACAGGAAATCTTGAACAAGGGGCACGGATAAAACTCGAACCTTTTCATCTCAATAAATACTTTCCAACTGGAGCCTTTGGAAGTGACGATGAAGACAGGAATAGACTCCTACCAATAGCGATAAAAAGATTTGAGGAATTATATCAGGAGAAGATTGCCATAAATGAATGTATCGTGATAGGTGACACCCCACGTGATGTTCACTGTGCAAAGCCATATGGTGCAACATGTATTGGTGTAGCTACAGGTCCATACGCTCTTGAAGCACTGATAGAGGCAGGAGCACATTATGTGGTAAAGGACCTATCAGATTATGATAATTTTTTTCAGATCTTAGGTTAATGGACTTTGATACGATATAAAGAGATATTCTTAGGGAATCAGTGTAATAACGAGTGTATTTATTGTCCTTACAGATATAAAACCTTTTCAAATCCTGATTTTGATTCAATAATCAATGCTCTAAATCAGAATGTAGAAAATCCCCCCATCCCCCCTTTAGTAAAGGGGGGTGGGGGGGGATTTTTAATTAAAAAATATGACAGTGTAGCCTTTTATGGTGGGGAACCGACACTGCGGAATGATTTATCAGGGATAATCCTTGCTGCCAAGAGAAAGGGTTTTAGAAGAATTAAACTCATAACCAATGGCTGTGCCTTTTCTGATATTCAATTTCTCCTCGAAATAGCAAATGCAGGTTGCTATCTCTTTGAAATAAAAATCTGGGGATCAAATCCCGACATCCATGATTATCTCACCCGGACAACAGGTAGTTTCCAGCAAACCATTCAGGGCATAGAAAATTTGCAAAGACTTTCATGTGATAAATTCATCTGCATCCGCATTCCCATGTGTTGTCAAAATTATAAAGATTTAGAAGCCACAGTTACAGCAGCACTCGGTCTTGGCATCAATCGCATTATTCTTCAATTTCAAGATTACCATCTATCATTAAAAGATGTCCTTCCTCATATAAAGAATGCTGTTAACTTGAGCATCTTAAACCGGGTCTGGATTGTAACAGAGGGGTTACCTTTCTGTATTATGCAGGGGCTGGAACATCATATGAGTGAAATTTATTATGGTTGGAATACTTTCTTTGAAAAGGTTTTTAAGCACCATCAATATTGTCAGGATTGTATTTACCAGGAATTATGCCCAGGAGTTGAAGAGAAATATCTGGAACAATTTAGAAATAACGAATTTTCCCCTGTAAAAGAAACCAAATATTTGCAGGATATTCTGGCATTCCATGGATAAAAAAAAGGTTATCCTTATCTCATTGAACTGGGCAAACCATTTTTCTCTCGCCTCTGGTTATCTCAAGGCATATGCATTGAAAGACAGTTTTGTCCGTGAAAATGCCGTGATAGAGATTGTTGATTTCGATTCTGAAGTGATCAGTATTCAACAGGTTGTTTATTATCTCTCTCAGAGCAGGCCAGATATTATTGGTTTTTCCGGTTACTGCTGGAATATTGTCAAGATTCTGGATACTGTTAGGATAATAAAGACACTTTATCCTCACATACAGATCATCCTTGGCGGGCCAGAGGCAGGACCAATCGGTGCAAAATATTTAGAGGAAAATCATTGTATTGATGTGGTTGTGAATGGTGAAGGTGAGGTTACCTTTGCAGAATTATTGAAATATTATTTAGGGCAATGTCGTTTAGAAGAAATAAAGGGTGTTACTTATAGAGTTGATGATCAGATTATAGAAAATCCCCCGAGGCAACCGATCGAAGACCTGAGTGAAATCCCCTCCCCCTATCTTGAGGGTATCCTGTCGCCAAGGGACAAGGTAACATATATTGAGACGTACCGTGGTTGTGTTTTCAGATGCCGTTACTGCTTTGAAGGCAAGAATCTCCCCGGACTGCGTTTCTTCCCTGAGGAACGAGTAAAAAAGGAGATAGAATTTGTTTTGAGCCATCCCGGGATTAAGAGTTTCCACTTTGTTGACACTGTCTTCAATGTAAAAAAGGAACGACTGGAAAAGATAGTTGATATAATCTCACGTGCCAACCGTTTTGGAATTGAATTACGCACTGTAGAAATCATAGCTGAATTCGTTGACGAAGAAACGGTTGCGCTTTTCAAAAAGGCTAGCGTAAAAAGTGTGGAGACAGGCCCCCAGACAGTTAATAAAGAGACCTTAAAAAATGTCAACCGCTATTATGATGAAGAAAAATTTAAAAGTGCAGTGAGGCTTCTTGAAGACAATGGCATAGAGGTAACCACTGATTTGATTATTGGTCTGCCTGGCGATACCTTTTTTAAATTTGTCAATTCGGTTAAGGCGTTAATCAATATGCGGCCTTCGACCCTTGTCTTTAGCATCCTTCACGTCCTTCCTGGCACAATTTTATATGAGCAGAGCCACAAGTTCGGCCTTACATTTGATGATAAAGCACCTCACCTTGTCTTGAGCGCTCCTGACTTTCCCTATGAAGAGATCGATAAAGCCGTTATCATGGCTTATAGTCTGGATAAAGAGTATAATATAAAATCACCACTGTAGCCGCAGGCTTCAGCCTGCGTTTTAAATCATATATGGTGATTTCAAAGTTATTTTAACCATAATTACGAAAGGTATTATGAAAAGTTTTATTAGTGCTGTCATTGCGAGTGTAGCGAAGCAATCTCTAAGTGAATGGGATTGCTTCGTCGTTTCGCTCCTCGCAATGACATCTTGGACAACCTTTCGTAATTCGGGTTTAATTCACTTTTTAAATATCCTTGGTTGATTTGAGGACGAATATACAGAATTGGTATAATTTCTGGAAATCGAGGCAGTGATGAGGTTCATTGGTCTTGATGCAGGCTCTGTAAGTGTAAAACTTGTTATCCTTGATGAAAAAGGTAACAGGCTTTACAGCTGTTATAAAAGGCATAAAGGCCACGCTGTTCCTGTTGCCCTTGAACTCCTCAAAACAGCGGTTAGCGGTAAGCGATTAGCGATTAGCGAAAATAAACTAACTGCTAACAACAATCTGCTATCTGCTCCTTCATCCCTCGTCCCTCGTCCCTCATCCCTCTCTATCACCGGCTCTGCAGGAAAGCTAATCGCTTCTATTTTCGGAATTAAACCAGTCAATGAGATTGTTGCCCAGGCATGCTCAACACATCAACTTTTCCCTCACATAAAGACAATAATCGAGATGGGAGGGGAGGATTCAAAGCTCATACTCTTAGGTGAGGATGGCCATTCTGTAAAAGACTTTTCCATGAACTCTGTCTGTGCTGCTGGTACCGGCTCTTTTCTCGATCAACAGGCAGAGAGACTCAGGTTAACGATCGATGAGTTCAGCGAGCTTGCACTGGAATCAAAAAAGCCTTCAAGGATTGCAGGCAGATGCAGTGTCTTTGCAAAATCTGACATGATACACCTCCAGCAGATAGCAACACCTATGGAAGATATTGTGGCTGGTCTCTGTTTTGCGGTTGCACGAAATTTCAAGGGCTCTATATCAAGAGGGAGGAAAATAAAGCTCCCTGTATCCTTTCAGGGAGGAGTTGCAGCAAATAAAGGCATGGTCAGGGCCTTTAAGGAGATCTTTGAGCTTGATGATCTGTTCGTCCCGGCGGAATATGCACTTATGGGAGCAATCGGTGCAGCACTCAAAAATAGAGATGAAGGCATTATACAGCATTTCGACCTTTCAAGGCTTGAAGAGTTTATTAAATCAGACAGACCTCAAGAAAAAGGCTATCAGCCACTGTATGACTTATCGCTGATTGCAGAAAAAGCAGTGAACAATGAGCAGTTTAATCCCCCCTTACCCCCCTTTAGCAAAGGGGGGCATGGGGGGATTTACTCCGAACGAATCAAGGCTTATCTCGGTATTGACATTGGTTCCATCAGCACTAACCTTGCTGTTATCGATGAAGATGGGAGACTTCTTTCAAAACGATACCTCATGACAGCAGGAAGGCCTATTGAGGCAGTAAACGAGGGGCTTGCAGAGGTAGGTGAAGAGATCGGAAATCAAGTTGAGATAATGGGTGTTGGAACAACTGGCTCAGGCAGGTATATGATTGCTGACTATGTTGGTGCAGACATAGTGAAAAATGAGATTACAGCCCATGCAACAGCATCAGTACTTATAGATAAGAATGTTGATACAATCTTCGAAATAGGAGGGCAGGACTCAAAGTACATATCCCTTAAAAATGCCGTAGTCATTGACTTTGCAATGAACAAGGCATGTGCAGCAGGTACAGGCTCTTTTCTTGAGGAGCAAGCTGAGAAACTGAATATCTCAATAAAGAGAGAATTTGAACAATGTGCTCTCTCTTCTCAGAACCCGTGCATGCTCGGGGAAAGATGTACTGTCTTTATGGAAAATTCCCTGATGGCAAATCTACAGAAGGGTATTGATAAAAATGACCTCCTCGCAGGTCTCTCATACTCTATTGTCCAGAATTATATAAACAGGGTAGTTGCTGGAAAGGCAATAGGTGAGAATATCTTCTTCCAGGGCGGTGTTGCCTTTAACCAGGCAGTTGTTGCTGCATTCCAGAAGTACCTTCACAAAAAGATAACCGTCCCTCCTCACCATGAGGTTGCTGGCGCAATAGGCATGGCATTGATTGCAATGAGACACATGAGAAACCGTGAAGCGTCAAGCGTAAAGAGTGATACGTCTCACGTCTCACGTCTCACGTCTTTTAGGGGGTTTGAACTTTCAAAAAAACTATACGAGATATCGTCCTTTGAATGTAAAGGCTGCCCCAATGTGTGTGAGATAAACAGGGTAAAGATCGCTGGTGAGGAAGGCTTTCTTTTTTACGGAGGGCGATGCGAAAAATATGATACGAAAAAGAAGGCAGTGAGCAGTGAGCAGTTAGCAATTAGCGAAAAACATATTCCTGACCTCTTTTCATTCAGAGACGAAATGCTGTGGAAGGCATATAGTCAGAAGTCAGAAGAAATTATTAATAATAAACTATCCGCTACACGCTATCCGCTACACGCTAATATAGGGATACCCTACATCTTCTTCTTCCATGATTATCTTCCTTTCTGGACTACGCTCCTCGGGGAACTTGGTTTTTATGTAGAAGTCTCACCAAAGACAAACAGGCAGATCGTCAACCTTGGCCTTGAAAGCGTACTTTCAGAGACATGCTTCCCTGTAAAGGTCGCACATGGTCATATCAGGTATTTGCTTGATAAAAACTTAGATGCCATATTCATACCAAGCTTTATTAACATGAATACACCCGAAGACCTCTTTGAGAGTGGATTTGCATGTCCTTATACACAGACGATTCCTTATGTATCAAAAATTGCATTTGATGACATAAAGTTATTAACCCCTCTTGTCAATCTGGAACTTGGAAGAAAATACCTCGCGAAGGAGATAAAACGTATTCTGAAACCATTTGGCATACGATCAAACGATATTTCACATGCTCTTAACACAGCAGAAAAGGCGCAGGAGGAATTTTTCAAACAGATAAAATTAACAGGGAATGAATTCCTGTCTTCCATCAAAGACAGGACTATTGTAATTGTGGGAAGGGCTTATAATGCATTTGATAAAGGTGTAAACCTCGAGATTCCTAAAAAACTTGCTGACCTTGGAGTTCCTTCCATCCCGATGGATTTCCTGCCGATTGAGGATACAAGCATCTATCAGGACTGGCCAAACATGTACTGGAGATCTGGTCAAAAGATACTCCAGGCTGCAAAACTGATCCGGAACCATCCTCACCTCTATGCACTTTATATCGGTAATTTCTCATGTGGTCCGGATTCATTCATACTCAAGTACTTTGATGAGGAGATGAAAGGTAAACCATATCTCTATATTGAGATAGATGAACATAGCGCCTCTGCCGGTGCAATAACAAGGTGCGAGGCATTTATTGACAGCATCTCTAACCAGGAGGCAGAAGGCAGAAGGCAGAAGGCAGGAGAAAAAACTCGTCCTTCGTCTCTCGTCTCTCGTCCCTCGTCTCGCATTGTCTACATCCCGCGTATGTCTGACCATTCGTTTGCCCTTGCGGCCGCATTTGAACACTGCGGGATAGAGGCAGAGGTTCTTCCAAAATCTGATAAAAAAACCTTAGAAATTGGCAGGAAATATACATCTGGCAAGGAATGCTATCCATGTACTGTTACAACAGGTGATATGATCAAAAAGGTCATGGAACCTGATTTTGTTCCTGAGAAGAGTGCATTCTTCATGCCTTCCGGCTCGGGTCCGTGCAGATTCGGTCAGTATAATGTCTTTCACAGGCTTGTGCTTGATAAACTTGGTTATACGGACATACCTATTTTCTGCCCGAATCAGGACTCTTCGTTTTACCATGATCTCGGGATCGTCGGTAAGGATTTTACCCTCCATGCGTGGAAGGGCATCATTGCTTTTGAGCTTCTCAATAAATGTACCAATGAGACACGACCATATGAACGATATAAAGGGTCCGTAGACGAGATCTATAATGATTACTTGAAAAAGGTATACCTCACCTTAAGAAATAATAATGGAAACTTAGAAGGGATACTGAAGGATATAAGGAGAGATTTTGAGAACCTCTCCGTTGATAAGGATAAGAAACCTCTCATTGGAATAATCGGTGAGATATTTGTTCGATCCCATACATTCTCGAATGAAGACCTCATACGAAAGGTTGAGGCATGTGGTGGTGAGGTTTGGCTTGCACCTGTTGAAGAATGGGTTTACTACATAAATCTTATGGGTCTGAAAAAAGCATTGTTAAAAAAGGACAGGTCTGCTATTATTAACTTTTTCTTGAAACGCTTCTTCCAGAAGAGGATAGAGCATAAATGTGCGAGGTATTTTAAGGGCTTTTTGAAGACATTGAAAGAACCTGAGACAAAGGAGATACTTGAGAAGGCTACACCTTATATCCATAGATCATTCGAGGGTGAAGCTATCTTAAGTATCGGGAAAAGCATTGACCTTATCGAAAGAGGTGCCTCAGGAATTATCAATGCCATGCCCTTCGGATGTATGCCAGGAACCATTGTTACTGCCCTTCTCAGGGGTGTAAGCAGAGATTATGGCATCCCGTTCATCAATATACCGTATGATGGGGCAGAGTCACCGACAATCGATATACAGCTTGAGGCCTTTATGGATCAGGCAAAGGAATATAAAAAATGAGGAGGTATATGTGTGGGTAATGTCAAAAAATGGCGCAAGAAAAAGATGAGTAAACATAAGCACGACAAGTTGAGAAAGAAGACAAAATTCCAGCGGCGGAATAAATAGAGTGAAATAATACAATTAGCCACAGAGAACACAGAGGAATAAATTCAAAATGAGAGCAGCGAGAAATCTTTCAAAAAAAAACTTCAAATTCCAACTCTGTGCACTCTGTGGTTTCTAAAATGCATTCTAATCGAACCTGCTTACCCTTATCCCTATGAAAGGCATTGTCTTTACATAATCAGAAAGCAAAACCTTTTTCACAACCCCGCCTCTGTTTTTTACTCCGCTGGCATGAATGAGGTATAAAAGCCCATTTTCTTTTTTTATGATGCCCATATGTCCCACGATTTCATCAGCGGACCTTTTGTTCGGGGTCTTGATGAAAAAAAGCATATCACCACTGAGGAGTGATACATGAATACGCACAGGTGGTTCAGTTTTATTCAGCAGGGCTTGCAAAGTCTCTTTGGAAATAATTTTTACCTTTTCCCGACCCCTTGACCCCTTTATCTCTGTAAGCTGCCCTATCTCTTCTGTAATCTCACTTCCCCACTTGCCGCTGTCGAGCATGTCTTCACCGTATTGAAACCTGTTTTCATAATTGATAACTGTACCACCAACCATTTTCCCCTGATCAATAAATCTCTTATCCAGTGCAATCAGTATGCTCTCTGATGGTGTTCCCCCGAGACTTAGTTCAATCGTCCTGAACATCAGATACATGCAATCAACGCGCTCATCAGCAATAATTGCTTTCTTTGTTACATATTCTCCCAACGGATCAGGATCATACGGTGTCCCAAGAAACTTCTCTGCCCAGAATGCAATACGTTCACCTGTCGGTTTCCCTTTCAATTCTTCCTGAAAAGATGCAATCTCTTTGTCTGAGATAAAAGGATAGGCAGGAACAGAAATCGATAAGAATACAATCAAAACAAATGCCCGGCACATAGCATAGTATAAAATAAAAAATTGACAAAGATGAAGAAAGCAGTTTAAACTTTGTATAGTCTTTACTTAATTTCAATGCAAAATATCGCAAAAATCACAATTTAGGAGGTATACAATCATGAAAATGGGGAGGATACTATCAATTATTCTGGGAATCTTATTCATTTCCGCGTGCGTCTCTACAAGTGAACATAATGCACGACTTGCTGATATTGATAACCTGAAGAAGGATAATGCAACCCTCGGTGAAAAACTGGCATCAACAGAGTCAAAAAAGGCGGCGCTGGAAGCAAAACTCAAGGTGGCAGAGATAGAGAAGGCAAATCTTGAAGCAGAGCTCTCAAAAACAAAAAAACAACGTGATGAACTATCAAAGGATAATGAAAATCTCAAAAAACAGATTGACACAACGAAGAGTGAACTGTTAAAAGATGTCTCTGACTACAGAGTAAAAATCAAAGGCTTAGAGGGTGAATTACGGTCAAAGAACATGGAAATTACAGAACTGAAAACAGTGATTGATGGGCTCTCACATGAAAAATCAAAGGCAGTTGAGGAAAAAGATAAGGCGATAGCACAGCTAACAAAAACATACGATAACCTCGTTTCGGAAATGAAGGAAGAGATCAAAAAAGGTGAGATAGAAGTCACACAGCTCAGAGATAAACTTTCCTTAAGCATGGTTGAAAAGATATTGTTTGACTCAGGGAGTGCAGACATAAAGAAAGAAGGCAAGAAGGTGATTGACAGGGTTGCTGAGATCTTGAAAAAAGTCTCTGATAAGCAGATACGGGTTGAAGGACATACGGATAATAAACCTATTGGTGTACGAATCATGAAGAAATTTGCCACGAACTGGGAGCTCTCTGCTGCAAGGGCAATTAATGTGGTCAGACACCTGCAGGAAAAGGGGGGGATAGATGCAAAATTCTTCAGTGCAGCAGGTTATGCAGATACCAAGCCAATTGCATCAAATGATACTGATGAAGGAAGGGCAAAAAATCGGAGGATTGAGATAGTCCTGATACCACTTGATATAGACAGGCTGAAATAGAGCCAGTATTTGAGAAGCCACAGAGGTATACTCTGTGGCTTCTCGTCCCTTATACAGCCGTTACGATGATCACAAAGCCAATAAACATCAGTGCTGCACCTAAAAGCCTCTCTTTGATATTCTTCTCCCTGAAAAAGAGATACCCATAGATCACACCAATAATAAGACTCGTTCTTTTTACGGATATCACATAAGCCACCTTTGCAAGACTTATCGCAAGCATGTGGGAGGCTACCATTATCGCACTGAAAAAACCGGGAAGAAGCAAATCTATAAATCGTTTTTCTGAGATAAAACCCTTCAGATCTGACCTTCCCATCCATAACGCAAAGGGGGCAAAAAAAGCAGTCAATACAATATAGTATGTAATCCCGAAAAATAAGGGGGATGAATTTTCTACAGCCACTTTCCCCAGAGATGCTGTGATACTATAAATCAGGGCAACACCCATCATGAGAACTGACCCCTTTTCTTTTTGAATGGCTTTGAAAGGCTCAATGATACCTCTCCGCATCTCATGGATGTTCATGGTATAGCTTCCAAAGGCAAGGAAAATGATACCGATGCTGCCCCATAAAGAGACCTTCTCTCCGACGATGATATATGAGGTGAAAATTAAAAACACAGGTGTAATAGCAAGAAATGGGAGCGTCAGGCTCAACGGAGAAATCCTGAGTGCTTTTATATACCAGACAAGCGCTATGATTTCAAGTGGCAATGCGAATGCAAAGGCCTTATAAAAATCACTATTCAGTTTCGGTGCAGGGATAAAGATCCATAAAACCAAG
>VGWY01000064.1 GCA_016873575.1 Nitrospira sp.
TTAATGAAGTTGTAGTATATTTGCCTCAGTCATACAATTTCGCAGGTCAGATTATTGTGGTGACTAAAGAACAGGTTACCATTATCAATGCAAGCAGCAGCGAGGTAATGGCATTTATTGTCTCAGGCGGGGTTACTGGAAGAAAACAGTAATTATTACTTGCAATTTAGGGAAAATCTATGAAGAAGATAGTTTTAATTGGAAGCATAGTGTGTGTGGTTGTAGTCATAATTGTTGTCATATGGGCATTAATTGCAAGTGGAGGTTTTTTGTGGAAACAGTTCCCTTCGTGGATAGCGGGAGGGGAAAAGACGGTAAGCGAGTCAATAAGAAAAGTGGAAGAACTTTTACCCGGATTAAAAGAGAGGGCTAAAGAAGTAGCACCAGGAGTAGCAGAAAAGGTTAAAGAGATAATTCCGGGTGAGATACCTGCAGAAGATGTCCCTGGGGAAGACATAAAGCAAGTTCCCCGTTATCCTGGCTTGATACGGGTATCTTATGCAATGACTGACCAAAAAAGGACAATTGTCTATAGAGGAAGGATGGATTTCAAGGAAACAAGTAACTTCTATCAAAAGGAGATGGTGAGATTGGGCTTTAATAAAAAGGTCATCAGTGCATCACCTGAAGAAGAGGTCTATGAATACAGAAAAAGAAGGCAAAGGCTGGAGGTTCGATTTAAGAAAATAAAAACCATCCGCTCTGAAATTACAGAGTTGACTGTTAAAGAGATGTAAAGATTTTGCCACGAGAAGGTTCAGACATATGACAGAGATCCTTCTTCTTAAAAGCATCAAGCAAAAAACTGATAGTAGCGGTAATCGGTTTTACTGTGCTATTGATTGGTATCGCAATGATTATACTGCCCGGGCCTGCTTTTATAATTATCCCTGTTGGTCTGGCAATCCTCGCCACTGAATTTATCTGGGCAAGAAAATTACTCAAAAAGGTGAGATCTAAATTTAAAAAGGATGCTGCCGGGTCATGAAGAAAATGTCTTTCTACCCATATAAACCAGAAGCAGGCTTCCTGATTTAATTGCCATTGTTATGAGAAGTGTATTTTTTATACCGATGGTCGGAATGAATACAACTGCTGTGAGTATTGCTCCGAGGAATGCCCCGAATAAATCGAAAGCATAAAATCTGCCAGCTGTGCTGCTTACAGCCCTGTATGAACTGTCAGCCAGACTTACTGCTAATGGATACTCCATACCTGTTAGAAACCCTATCGTAACCATTGAACCAAAGATTATTAGCTGTGATACGTTTGTCTCCGGCCCTGATAGAATAAATAGATATAAAAAACCTGTAAGGAACAGTATCCCGGTTTCCACGGTTGTCATGGATGTTTTAATCCTTTTCATTGCAAAGAAAGCACCGATGGCTGAACCGAGCATGAAAAGTGACGTAAGGATCCCGATGTAATGGTAGACATATCCATAATAAATCTGAAAATAGAGAATCAGCAATATGCTTATCAGCATGCTCGTAAACCCTGTTGAGGCTATGGCAAAAGTAAGAAATAGCTGTCTTATTTTTTGTTGTAAGCCTAAAAAGACCGCAAGCAAAACCATGATTGATAGAATGTAGTATGTATAAGGAATGTTATCGATGACGTTCAATATCTTTACCATATATGGTGAGACCACGAGATTCAAAAAAAGCATACCCTCAAATACCCCCCTTGGATAGCTGTCTTGATTTAATATCTTCCGATCAGAAGAGGCAATATCTTCCTCAATCTCGCCGAATCTTGCACTATCCATTTTGTACCGTAAATACCATTCATTTATGAGCCCTGCAGAGATATTTCTTAAATGGAGCCTTTCTATAAGCGTTTCATCCGTGACGGTTTTGATAGCTCCATCTGAAGAGGCAATAAAGATATTCTGCTCTCCAGCGATAATCCTTACATGGGGAAAGATAGCCCTTAGAGAGGCATGAAACGTTCTGTTCAATTCTTTAAGCTCCTTTGAAAGAAATGTCTCGGAGCCAGGTAATCTCATGGCGAATATGCCTCTGTCCTTAAGGCGACTCTTTGCCAGTTTAAAAAACTCCACTGTATAGTACCGGTTGATCTGAAGGGTTGAGGGTATCGGAAGGTTTATCAGAATCAGGTCATACATGGTGGATGCTTTTCTGAGAAAAAGCCTCCCTTCTAAGAGATGTATCTTCACATTTGCATGATCAAGCTCATATTCGGTAAGAGGAGTAGGAAAACGTCTGAAGCCTTCTATTACAAGAGGGTCATGTTCTGTATAATCAATATCCTTAACAGGATGTTTCAATAGTTCCCTTAAAAGTCCTCCTGCTCCGCCGCCAACCACAAGGATATGCTCAGGCCGTTCATGGAAAAGCATGGGGAAATGGGCGGTCTCCTCGACCTGTGCCGCTGGCACAGGAGTAGTGGCATATGGCGCGCCGTTTGCAAAAAATGTATACTGGTCTTCGTTTTTTATTATTGCAACATTGGAATACACAGAGTTTCTCGTGTCGATCAAGGAGTACTCATACCAGAGCAGCTTTGAACTCGATTCATGAAGCCATTCCGGCACCGATGATGAAAAGGATATGATTATTAAAGCCATAAGTCCGGCGGCAACATTTTTTATAATTTTCAATTTCCCTGCGGATGTCAGATAAAAAATAACAGAACAGAGATTTAAGGATAAAATGATAAAAGCCAGCTCTACAGAGCTGAGATAATAGATAAGGTAAAAAACAAAGATCATGCCGGCCACAAATGAACCAATGGATTCATAAAGATAGACCCTCGCTGATGCTCCCTTCTTTTCGGAAATGGTCTGGAAGTTCCGGCATCCAAAAGGAAACAGCGCACCATCTGTCATCGAGACGGGGGCGAGAGCTATGAGGGAGATGATTGCAACATAGTAGATACCTAAAACCTCACCCGTGGGAATATTAAAGAGAAATTTGAATGAGCGGATAAAGAGTATGCTTAAGAGAGAAGAAAAACCTATGGTTATCTGAAGGATTGCAAACCAGTTTACATGCCTTTTTGTATAGTCTGCTCTTTTTCGTGTAGAGTAACTTCCGACTGCTTCGAGAATCAGCCAGTTGCCGAGGATAATGCCCATGAAGAGCTCGTTGCCATGAAATGTTACGAGAAGTTCCCTCATGATGAGTATCTGTGAAGCAGTGGCAGTAAAACCCATCACGAGGAGGGCAAATCTTAAGGTAGAGTTACTTGAAAGGGCTATGAATTCCATAACCCGGGGATCGGGCAGCCACAGTGTTTACACTTTCCACCTTTTATATCCAGACCAATAACAGAGAAATGGACTCTGCTTATAATCTTCTTATTGCATTTCGGACAAAAAGTGCTGTTATGTTTGTGTCCGGGAACATTTCCGACATATACAAATTTTATGCCCTCTTTTACAGCTATATCCCTTGCCTGCTCCAGTGTCTTTATTGGAGTCGGCGGCAGGTGGGTCATCTTATAGGCTGGAAAGAATCTTATGAAATGAAGGGGTACATCTGTACCGAGATTTTCTTTTATCCATATGCACATCTCTTTTATTTTTTTTATGTCATCATTTAATGTGGGAATGATGAGATTGACTATCTCGAGCCACTTTCCCTCCTGTTTTATAACCTTCAGGGTATTGAGTACAGGGGTCATCTCTGCAAAGCTTGCATCTCTGTAGTGATCCGCTGTAAAACCTTTTAAATCCACTGTTACGCCGCGCATATGTTTAAGGAGCGCCTTCAAGGGCTCTGCCTGTATCCCTCCGTTGGTATGGAATATAGTGTTCAGCCCGTTTTCTTTCCCTTTTTTGGCAATATCATACATGAATTCATAAAAGACTGTTGGTTCATTGTACGTGAAGGATAACCCGGCTTTTCGTTGTCGGGCCATACTCACAATATCCTCCGGGGATGCATCCATGGTGTAAGGCTCAAGCTCCTCTGGCGTTCTCTGGGACAAGTGCCAGTTATGGCAGAATCTGCATCTGAAGTTGCAGCTTGCAGTACCTGTGCATAGGATATCCGTGCCCGGAAGGTTATGGAACATGGGTTCTTTTTCAATGGGATCGAGCTGGATGGCTGCGGGCCTTCCGTAGACCATTGAATAAAGTCTGCCTTTTCTGTTTTCCCTGTTTCTGCAGAATCCCCGCTGTCCCATTGGTATAATGCATCCCCTGAAACACAAGAGGCAGTTGATATTTCCATCCGGAAGTCTTTTGTAAAAACGTGCCTCTTCAGGGTCTGCTCTTGTCCTGGCAAGAGAGCTGGCGTTCTCGCATCCCATACAAAGAGTAGCTGTAGTATAGAGACAATACTTAAGAAATGTTCGCCTTGTCAGCATATGAACGACCCTAATTGTTAGAACATTTAACCTTGAAATCTAGAATGTTCTGTCAGATAATTTGTTAAGAACGTTAGATAGCTCCGTCCTTTTGATATGATTATAATCTTTATACACCATACAAATACCTATTGTCTACTACTTTCCCGGGCATTCTCCTTCTCATCTGTGGTACTCTTTGTGGTAGATGTGGGTATTTATTCTTACCTTTATCCTTCAAATGGCAACCATATATGTGCCATTCTTAAATCCAAAATTCAAGACCGAACCTTTGGCTTTGAGTGAATTTGGCTTTGAGTGAATTGACAATTACGATAGCATTATCGTATGTTGTATTTTTTGCAGTGGAGATTGAGAAATTAATAAGACGACGGCAGATGAGGCGTATTGTTTATTAAGGCTGGGCACAGTATACTGTTTACAGGTGAAAGGGAGAGCATGAATATGGCATTGGACTATTTCAGGAGAGAATCATATAATCAAGATGTAATAAATTAAAGAGACACGGAGGATGCTATGACTAAAGGCAAGGCAAGTTATTTAATCCTGTTTGGGCTTTTCTTTCTGATACTGCCACTTTTTTTTACTGTTTTGAATTTATATACCGACTGGCTCTTTTTCACAGAAACAGGATACACTTCTGTTTTTATTAAGATGCTCTCCACTAAAATCAGCACAGGTGTATTTTTCGGCATAGCCTTTTTATTCTTTGCGCTGGTGAATATAACCATCGCAAACAGGACTAATCTTCCTCAAAGGGAGATATCGGTGATTGAAGGCGTTATCCATCCATTTAAAAGTATCGGTATCGAAAAGGTCATCAAGCCACTCACCATAATTGCCGGTGTTGTTATGGCCTTTTTTGCAGCCCAGTGGGGTGCACTGAGATGGGAAGATGTCCTGCTCTTTAAAAACAGTATGGATATGGGAACCAATGACCCCCTGTTGGCCAAGGACATCGGTTTTTATCTGTTCAAGCTTCCTTTTATAGAATCTCTTAATGGCTTTGCAGGGATTACACTGCTATTAACAATCATAGCGGTGGCTGCAAACTATTTTTTAAGAGGCGGTATATTTATCGCAGAGAAGATAATTTCTATCGACAGCAAAGTAAAAAAACATATCGGCATCCTTGCAGGATTCTTTATCCTTAATATCGGCTTTGGCTTTTACCTCGACACATTCAGGCTTCTGTTTTCAGAGCACAGCGTTGTCTTCGGCGCAGGGTATAGCGATATCCATGCAAAACTCTTTTTTTACAGGATACTCATATTCATCACGCCAGTAGCAAGTATTGTCTTCATGGCAGGGATATTAAGAGGCTCGCGGAGACTGACATTTATCCCACCTGCCCTGGTTTTGGCAGTGTATATTATCGGGATTGTGGTATATCCATTCATTCTTCAGAAATTCAAGGTCGCACCAAATGAGCTTGCCCTTGAGACACCATTTATAGAACATACCATAAAATTTACAAGATTGGGTTATGACCTTGAGAAGATAGAGATGATGCCATTTGATGTTGACTATAATCTAACGGTTAAGGACATAGAAAAAAATGATGCCACTATAAAAAATATAAGATTATGGGACCATAGCCCGCTTCTCAGAACATACAGTCAGCTCCAGCAGATAAGGACATACTATAAATTTGCGGATGTTGATAATGACAGGTATACAATAAACGGCGAATATATGCAGGTGATGCTCTCTCCGCGGGAGCTTTCATACAATGACCTTCCGAGCAAGACATGGATAAACGAGAGGCTGATATTCACCCATGGAAACGGTATAACACTGGGTCCTGTAAGCAGGATTAGCAGGGAAGGGCTTCCTGAATTCATGATAAAGGACATCCCGCCTGTCAGTAATGTTGACCTCAGGGTTACAAGGCCAGAGATATACTATGGTGAGCTTTCCAACAACTATGTAATAGTGAAAACAAAGGTTCCTGAATTCAGCTATCCAACATCTGAAGGCAATGTATATACAACTTATGATGGCAGCGGGGGTGTCAGGCTGGACTCTCTGTTTAAAAGGGCTTTATTTTCGGTGAAGTTTAAGACTGAGAAGATTCTTCTTTCCTCTGATATTGCCGGAGAGAGCAAAATCCTGTATTACAGAAATATACTGGATAGGGTCAGGACTGTAGCACCCTTCCTCCTTTTTGACCAGGACCCCTATCTCATCGTAACAAGGGACGGGAGACTTATCTGGATTATAGATGCTTATACTGTCTCAAACAGGATGCCTTATTCTAAGCCCACAGACAGGCGTGTTAATTATATAAGAAACTCTGTAAAGGTTGTTATTGACGCTTATAACGGCTCTATGAGTTTTTTTGTAAGTGATCCCTCTGATATTATTATAAAGGTTTATTCAAAGATATTCCCCGATATATTTAAGTCTCTAAAGGAGATGCCTGATGAATTGAGGCAGCATATACGGTATCCGCACAGGCTTCTTCAGATCCAGGCATCCATATTCGCTTCATATCATATGACAGACCCGAAGGTTTTTTACAACAAGGAAAACCTGTGGGAGGTGCCTGCCTTCGGGGAAATAACCATGGAGCCCTATTACACCATAATGAAGCTTCCTGGCGAAAAGAAAGAGGAGTATATCCTGCTTTTGCCCTATACCCCGGCAAAGAGAGATAACCTTGCTGCATGGCTTGCCGCAAGATGTGACGAGCCGAATTACGGTAAGCTGCTTATCTATACCTTTCCGAGGGACAGGCTCATCTTCGGACCAAAACAGGTGGATGCAAGGATAAACCAGAACTCCTATATATCTCAGCAGCTTACACTCTGGGGCCAACAGGGCTCACAGGTCATAAGAGGGAGTCTCCTTGTAATTCCGATAGAGCGGTCCCTTTTATATGTACAGCCCCTTTACTTAGCGGCAGCAGATAAGGTGGGTCTGCCTGAACTGAGGAGGGTTATTGTTGCTTATGAAAACGATGTAGTCATGGAAGAAAACCTCGAGATTGCACTCCAGAGGTTGTTCGGTACCAAGAAGGCAATTGTCGAAAAGGCTGACAGGACTGCTAAGGATATAAAGACAACAACCACAGACCTTGCAAAAGAGGCGAAGAGGGTATTTGAAAGGGCGATTGAACTACAGAGGCAGGGGAACTGGGCAGGCTATGGGGAGGAAATTAAGAAACTCGAACAGATTTTGAAGAGGATATCAAAGTAATAAAAAGCATATACAATAAAGAAAGTGCATGAGGTTAAATCTGACGAAAGGTTTCAAGAATAAAAAATGAGCCTATACGCCTCCTGGTCTCAGTCGGTGTGCAACACCACAGAAAAGCTGTTGAATATGACCCATACCTGATCATTTTCTTGAAAGCCCATCTGGTGGGCGTTTTCTGTGCTTACCACAGAGCACAGTTCCGTTCCATCCGAAATACGCACGACATACTCTGTGGTAATTTTACCTCTGCTGATACGTTTAATGTTTCCAAAAAATCGGTTTTCCGCTGTAGATTCTGGTTCTCTATCGCTTTTCTGTAAAATCACCCATGGAGCTTTTACCTCTGCTGTAATTAAAGAGCCCTTTTTGAGGCCGAGCCTTGACAGGCTGTCGTTGGTTATCAACGTCGTCACTCTATCACCACTAATAGTGACCATCTCCACTTTCGACTGTATGTCTCCCTTCTGGATGGACTGGATTTTACCGAAAAATCTATTTCTGGCACTTGTTTTTCGAGAAGATTCTTTTTCTATAAAATACTTTGCTACTTGCTGAATATCATCATCAGAAAATGCAACATAGGAAGCCGTTACGTTAAGTGTTGAATGACCTAACATCCTTTGTACAACCGGCAGAGGCATATTGCTCTGCATCAATTCCACAGCACGGGATTTCCGGATAATTTCCGGGGCACCGATAGCAGAAGGGAATCCGCAAGCCAATGCCCTCTCGTAAAATTTGCGGCGAACATGCCCGGGGTCAATTTTAAACAAATTGTCCAGATATTTCTTAAAGGAGGAGTCATTCAAAGCAGCCTTTATTTCTTCAGAAATTTCCTCCGGTATCTGGACTTCCCGTGGTAGTCTGCTATCCTTAATTCCTGTCTTCCCTAAAAGCACTAATCGTCGTTTAAAATCGATATCGTGAAACGGGTTAAGGGCTAATACTTCGTTCAACTTGGCACCCGTATAGCGTATTAAAAGGAATATAAGCAAGATGCGCTTGCGGGATAAATGTACGTCAGCTCGCGGCGATTCTTCTGCCCAAGTTCGAAAGGACTGCTCCATTTGAGTTAACTTAACCGTATCAAGACAGTAGGCTTCATCCGGCATTGAGATGATGCGCGCATGGCTTGATCGCTCGGGTATCGAAGACCCTGGTATATGTTGTCTATGACGAACCATAATGATGCTATTATTTATTATAACAGTACCGACTCGTATATTCTTCTACCGAATCATTTACGACTCTTATGCCTCTTGACAAACGGATCTAATGCATGATAAATTTCTAACTAACACGAATGATATAGTTTTCGTGGTAATTATACAATAAATTCTCAATTTTCATTCTTTTAGAAAAAATGGGAATGAAACTTAAACCGGGAGTGGGAACAAACCAAAAAATCTTCAAAAGGTGGAAATCATAAGTTAATTGTTTTTAAAGATATAAAGCGTTGCTCTATCTAAGGCAGTTGAGATTGAAGTGCTATTAAGGGAGGAAATGTATGGCACAAGAAGAAAAAACTTCAGAGGGACAGAGAGCGCCGAAGCCTGAGGAAGAGACCGTCACGGTTGAAAGAAGCGGACTAATTAACAAGCTGCGATTCGATCGTGTGGAATTCGCCGGCTCTCTTGGAGATCTTGGAACACTATTGCCAATCGTAGTGGCTATGATCCTGATTAACAAACTGAGCCCCAGCACAGTGTTTCTCTCTTTCGGGTTATTCTATCTCATCACAGGCTTTTATTACAGGTTGCCTGTGCCTGTTCAGCCTCTTAAAGCCGTCGGCGCCATTGCCATCGCCTACCCCCTTCAGATCACAGAGTCCGTGATAGGAGCATCGGGTATCATTTTCGGAGCGATTCTCCTTTTGTTATCTATTTCTGGCACCGTGAACGCTCTTGCTAAGCTGTTTACGCAGCCCGTCGTCAGAGGCATACAGCTTTCGCTAGGTCTTGTCTTCCTGAAAAAGGGGATAGAGCTGATCGTCCAGAAAAATATCTTCCTTTCCGGCGTTGCCGGCAGATTCGCTGAATATAACCTCAACCTCATCCTCGGTGTAGCAGTTTTCCTCATGGTTCTTGCTTTGCTCGACAACAAAAAGCTGCCCGCTGCCATAGCTGCGCTGGCTGCAGGCATTGTCGCCGGGCTTGCCCTCGGCGGATTCGATAGTCTCAGTTTCTCCATAGGTCCCACTAAAATAGGTTTCATTTCCCCGACGCTGATGGATTTCTGGACTGCCTTCATCATGCTTATTTTGCCTCAGATACCACTGACAATAGGAAATGCCTGTGTGGGCACCGCTGACACATGCTGCACGCTCTTCCCGAAGAACCCGCTGCTTTCTAAGACAAAGGCAGGGAATTTCGCCCTGACAATGGGGCTTGCCAATTTACCTGCCGGGTTTTTTGGTGCCGTTCCTATGTGCCATGGTACCGGTGGGCTTGCTGCTCATTTCCGGTTCGGGGCACGGACAGGCGGCGCTCCCTTGATGATCGGCGCTCTTTTCGTCGTAATGGCACTGGCATTCGGGGAGTTCGGTTTTGCCCTACTTGCAATGATCCCAAACTCGGTATTAGGGGTGCTTCTCATCTTTGCCGGTCTTGAGCTCTGTCCATTGATACGCAGCCTCAAAACAAATGAGGAGTATTTCGTTGCCATCCTGATTTCCGGTATCGCCCTCGCGGTGCCCAATATGGCATGGGCCTTCGGGATCGGTATCGTTGTAGACCTGTTCATTCGCAAGATGAAAATCAAAATTTAGCTTGAGTAGTGAAAATCGTATAAAAGTGTAACCTTTGGCGTTATTGCAACTCTTCAGCTATCTAAGGTAATGGGGGAGTAAAGTTTGAGAATCCTGCTGTTATAGTTGCGTGGGATAACAATATAATAAATATAAATCTATGCTTTGTTGATATTGTATAAACCAAGAAATGGATATTTTAAATTCTCTACATGTTCTCTTTCCTGTTTCTGGAGTTAAAACGTATATATTTATTCCCCCTCTTGTCGCCTTAATCGTTTCATTCTTTACCTCAATGGGTGGGGTTTCAGGAGCATTTCTCCTGTTGCCATTTCAGATGAGTGTTCTGAATTTCACCAGCCCATCCGTGAGTGCGACCAATTTCGTTTTCAATATCGTTGCAATTCCAAGTGGAGTTTACCGTTATCTCAAGGAAGGCAGAATGGCATGGCCTTTGACCTGGGTTGTCATTATAGGAACACTTCCGGGTGTTTTTATAGGCTACTATCTTAGAGTTTTGTATCTGCCTGATCCGAGGACATTTAAATTTTTTGTAGGATGTGTTCTCCTCTATATTGGTATACGCCTTGTTTATGAGATTACAGGTAAGGCAAAAGTGAGTAAAACAAAGATGAAGGCTCTTGAAGATAAATTCAAGGAAAGAGCAAAACAGATAAAAGAGCAACAGAGTTCGAGAATAGCATCGGGTCTCCCTCCAGAAGCTGTAGTAAAAACAGTTAAAGCAAGTTTTACAAGGATAGAATATGAGTTCTGGGGTGAAAGGTTTTCATTCAGTACAATAGCTATGTTCCTTCTTGCTTTTGTTGTTGGTATAATCGGTGGAACCTATGGTATTGGTGGTGGGGCTATCGTTGCACCCTTCTGTGTGGCTGTCTTTCACCTTCCTGTTTATACAGTAGCAGGAGCAGCCTTGATGGGAACATTCTTGACATCTATTGCAGGTGTCTTTTTTTACAGTGTGATTCCCGCAAAGGCTGGAATGGTAACATCACCAGATTGGCTTCTGGGATTCCTTTTTGGTGCAGGAGGATTTGTAGGTATCTATCTTGGTGCAAGATTTCAAAAATTTGTTCCCCAGAAGTATATCAAGCTTATGTTAGGGATAATAATAATTTCCCTGGCATTGAGATATATTTTCCAGTTCTTTATTAAATAGATAGCTTCATTAATATATTCATCTTTAAAGTCATCTCTGTAATGAAGAATTATGTCTTTTCAGGCGATTTTTTATACGCTCTTTCTCTTCTGGTTTAAGCTGTTTCCATCTCTGATACATCCTTTTCAGTCTTTCTGCTTTTTCTGGTGGAAGTTGTTTCCACCTCTGGTAATTCTCTATAATATTTTTTTTCTCCTCTGGGGAAAGTCTGTTGAACTCTATGAACCTATCCCTTAACGCCTGCCTCTCTTCTGGAGGGAGTGACATGAACCTCCTGTAATTTTCCTTTATCAAAGACCTCTCTTCTTCTGAGAGAGACTTCCATTCCCTGTACCTTTTCTTGATAATATCTCTTTCTTCAGGTGTCATTGCCTGCCAGCGTTTAAGTTTTTCTTCGATACG
>VGWY01000065.1 GCA_016873575.1 Nitrospira sp.
TGCATTTGGCAGAAATCAAAAAAGTGAAGATCAATGACTCATGGCATACGGCTGAGATAACCAGTAAATCTCAAAAACTTATAGAGAAGTTGGGTATACATATTACGTAAATCGGGCGGAGTTACGGTATAATTATTCCTTATTTAGAATCAATTATCAACTGAGGCTATGCCTCAGATATGGATTTCAACAATGTCCCTGTCCTTAAGAATATAATTCTTTTCTACCCGTTGGCCATCAAATTTTGCAGAGCCCCATATCCGTGTAAATTTCAGATTAAAGACAAACTCTTTATGGATAAAGCTGGCAAGGTCAAGAATGGTAGAACCCGATGGTATTGTAAATGGCTTTGAAAGGTCAGGCTCTTTCCCCGGCGGTTTTGAATAGACCCTTATTATTCCTGAAAGCTCAAATATTGCCCTTTTAAGATCTTCAAGGTTTTCTTTTTTCAGGGCAGATATTGAGATACATTGATACATATGTTCATATTTTCCCTTGAGTATGATAAAGCTATCCTCAGTTTCAGTAAGGTCTTTTTTATTTGCAACGATAAGGGCTTTTTTAGACACCCCACCAGAAGTTCTGACTTCTGACTTCTGCTCTAATAATCCCCCCTTGCCCCCCTTTATTAAAGGGGGGTTAGGGGGGATTACGATGTTCCAGCGTTCGAGTTGATCAATAAGAAGCTCCGCCTGTACGTCAGGATCATCATTCAGATCCACGACGAGCAGAAGTCCGTTCGTATATCTGAGGATACCTGATACCCATCCGTCAGTCGCTTCATTTCCAATCGGCGGTAAATCTACAAGCTGAATCTGTATGTCCTCAAAAGGCATCATACCTGGCAAGGGAGTAAGCGTTGAGATAGGATATTCTGCAATCACCGGGGTGGCATTTGTAAGACATGCAAGGAGGGAAGATTTACCGGAGTTTGGAAATCCGGCAAGGGCAATCTGGGCTGCCCCTTCTTTCTGAACTACGTAAAGGTCACCCCTGCCTCCTTTCTTTTTCCTAACTGCATCTTGCCTGAGTTGGGAAAGCCTTCTCCGTAAATCTGCCCTGAGTTTATCCGTCCCTTTATGTTTCGGAACTGTTGCTATCAGGTCTTCAAGTGCTATAATCTTTTCCGCAGGGGTTGCTGCCTGTTTAAACCTCTTTTCAGCATCAAAATATTCTGGTGGAAGATTGGCTGGCATAATAAAATTTTACCATATAGGATTCAAGGATTCGAGGGGTCAAGGGTTCAAGTAAAAATGACCAACTATCAATGCAAAATTATCAATGAATGTTTAACCTGATAATTGCTAATTGAGTATTGATAATTTTGAACTGATATTAAAGTACAGTCCATTGCTGTGGCAGGAAGAGTCTCTCGTATGTCATGAGCACAAATCTGTCAGTCATCCCTGCAATAAAGTCACATACCATATGATGCCGGTACAACTCGTTTCCGGGTTTGTTTATCTTTACTTCCTTCGGAATATCAACAAAAATCTCGTCCATATGTTCAAGGTAGTAGTTGTATAAATCACGCAGGATCTTCTTTGCCTTTTTAAATTCTTTCATTAAATGATCGCTTTCATATACCCGTTCAAAGAGAAAATCCCTGAGCATATAAGTAGCAGATGATATGTCATCACTCATATCGAGATCCTCAAGGTCTGTCGCTAACGAACAGTATATAAAGTCTTTTACCATGGTATCTATCCTTTTTGCATGGGTATCACCTAAAACTCTCATAATCTTTTGGGGGATGTCTGACTTTTTAATCACCCCTGCCCTCAGTGCATCATCAAGGTCATGGTTCAGATACGCGATAATATCAGAGACACGTACTACCTGTCCTTCAAGAGTATCTGCCATATCTGCTTTGTTCTCAGGGATGATGAAACCTTTGCCCTTTGAGTGTTTGAGTATTCCGTTCCTCACCTCATAGGTAAGATTCAAACCCTTGCCACCCTTCTCAAGGGAATCCACAACCCTGATGCTCTGCTTATAATGATCAAACCCTCCGGGATGAATCTCTCTCAGAATCGCCTCGCCTGCATGCCCGAATGGAGTGTGACCGAGGTCATGACCCAGGGCTATTGCTTCTGTTAAGTCTTCATTCAATCTCAATGCCCTTGCTATTGTCCTTGCTATCTGTGATACCTCAAGTACATGGGTAAGTCGTGTCCTGTAATGATCACCTTTTGGTGCAAGAAAAACCTGTGTCTTGTGTTTCAGTCTCCTGAATGACTTTGAGTGGATAATCCTGTCCCTGTCCCTCTGAAAGCATGTCCGAATCTCACCTTCTCTCTCAGGCTTTAACCTGCCCTTGCTCTGTGAGCTAAGACACGCCTTCGGATGAAGGATCTTTTTTTCTATCTCTTCTGTCTGTTCACGAATAGTCATGGGTTTTAGGGGTATTGCGAATTTGATTGATTTGCTTTGTTGTTTGGTATTTATAATATGCAATAATTTGTCCTAATGTTAATTTTTGTAAGGGCGGGGTAACCCCGCCCTTTTTTATAGATGTTTTTTGTACATGTATCTTTAATAAGGGCGAGAAAACCTCGCCCCTACCATTGCTAATAATTGTAATAATTCCGTGCATATGGTTGGGCATGATAATATATTTGTCTGTTTCTACTGAGGGATATTTATTTGTCAATTCAATCCACCATTTATCAATCATTTGACCTGCGGTATTCAGACTATCTATAATTTGCGCCATCTTTAACTCTCATTGCCTTATATTTCATCCCTTTGCTGATTTGCCAAATAATCGCCAAGTAAACGCCAACGGTTATGTCCGATAAATGTCCGAAATATATCCGATATCTCTATTACCATACAATTAGCCCATTATTAGCCCTTTCCAATATTGCACATTTATACGTATTCGGAGTACCCCTTTGGCGTCTTTTGTGGAGGCATTTGTGATTTCATTAATAGTCTCATTTAGTCCTTTGATGCAATTATGATGCAATTATGATGCAATTGATACTTTTAAGATATATTTAGTACCTTTGCCTACTTTACCTATCTTTTGTCACTTCAGGTGCGTTGAAGACATAGGGATTCTCTAATTCTTCTATACCGCCTCTTTCAAACTGCCTTGTAAGGGCACGTAGGGTATTCTTAGTCTTTTGAGGGAGGCTTTTTAACCAATCACCATATTTATAGTTCAACGCTAAAACGCGCTCGGCACGGCTTTTGGGAGCGATGCCATATCCTATCTCAGCCAGGACATCGTAAAGGTCATAATCTTTGCGATTCATGAGCTCACGGAGTAACCGTAAGCCCTGTCCACCATCAGGAAGAATTTCTACTAATTTCTTTCGTGCCTGAGGGTCTATCCAATAGCTTCTAAAATCATCAAAGCTTCTGATTTCCTCGGTCAAACGGGATGCAATCATCTGGCTATATTCTTCAACAGTCACCATTCCCAATTTGCCTTCAATCTTTGTAACAATATATGTACCCGCAGGATTTACATGGACATCAAAACCCTCAACAAACAGATGTCCGTTCGAGGAAAATACAAAAGGAACATGATTAAATCGTCCATATTTCTTTGCCTGCTCAAGACCTTTATCAGGCGGATCATTGCTTTTCTTAGCTTCTATAAGGGCAACCGCTATCGGTTGAGTGTTAATACCAACCCTCAGACGAAGGAGATAATCTATCCGTCCTCGCTCCCGACGCCTTGCTTTGCCATCTATGATATCAATTCCACGTTCTGGCTCTTCCCGATGAATTAGGTCTTCTGTCCAGCACTTTTTGTGAAGTGCAGGGTCTATAAGCTTTGCCCTGGTATCTGATTCAGTTAGTGATTTCATTGTATTATTTTAAGATTCAAAAATATACAATATACCCTGAAATCAGGACTGCATCATCAATAATCCTTTCTTCTATATTCTTCATTCCCACCGTTAAAAGCCAGCCCTTTATCTCATCAGGTGAATAGCATCTCCCGCCTTCTGTGTTAACAAGCATATTTACAGAGAAGAGCGTGTTCTGAGGAGGATGTGTTCTGTCATCTGAAATAAGAAACTCTTGAATCACAATCCTTCCGCCATTGTTTAGTGCTTTTTTACATTTTCTCAGTAACTGAAGATTATCCTTTGCTGAATATGCGTGTAAGATTTGACTGATAAAGATAAGGTCATAACCCCTGCCAATATCTTTATTCATAAAATCACCACCAATGAAATTGATACCGTTTATCTTTTCATTCTTAACAACCTTCTTTGCAATCTCAATGGTTTCTGGATAATCAAAAAGCGTTACATTAACCCCTCTTCTTGCCATCTCGATTGAATATGTTCCTGGTCCTCCGCCAAGATCTAATGCAGTTTTAACCCCTTTCAATCCGACTATTTTGATAATATTTTTCGCCTTTAGTGATGCAAGGTTGTGCATGCCAAGGACAAAGGCTTTGTGGTCATGTGCTGCACGATATGGCTTACCTGTTTTTATGACTTCATCAAGTCCTGACCAGTTCTTCCACAGGGTATCCATATGTCTCAGGATATCACCCTGATAGTAAGGACTTCCCTCAACAAGGAATCTGCTACCAAGAATGGTGTTTTTATATTTGTCTTTTTCTTTTTTGAGGATACCCAGTCCTGTAAGTGCGTCAAGCAATATCTCTGTAGACCTTAAATCTGTTTTCAGTCTTCTTGAAATAGCTCTGGCAGAGATGGGCTCTTTCAGATGGTCAAATATTTTGAAGTTATTCGCTGTAATGAGTATCCTCGAAGCCCTGAAACCACTCCATAATCTTCTTAGTTCATTTGCCTGTTCAAGAATATCTGCCATAAGTACTCCTTGATTTTTCGTATTCTGTTTGACAATTGATTATTCACTGATGCCTATTGACTGTTTTCATAGTCCCATCTTCCTTAATGCCTCATCCGCTGTATCCCTTGATAAAGGTGCTTCTTCAGGAAGATAGAGCATTACTCCGCCTTTCACAGGCCTGATTACTATTTTCCCTTCTTGAGCTAATCTGTTTGTAACTTCAACAGGATTTTCGCCATCAAAATATTTCTTGAAAGCGTTATTAAACCCTGAATAGACTGAGTGTATCCCCTTAAACCCTTCCTTCCTTAAACTGACGATTGCCTTTTTTACAAACTCCTCATGACCCAATTTCTCTGACATGGTTTCCTCCTCTCTCAGAAAATACAAGATTCATGATTCATGATGCACGATGCAGGATTCCTCATGCTTTATATCCTTGCATCCTGTATCTTGCATCTTCCCCCTGACGGTCTTTAAAAATCTCTCTAAATCATTTAAGGATGTGGTTATTTTACACTCAGGAAGTGATTTGAGAAAATGTGTCCCATAACTTTTTGTCCAGATTCTCGAATCCAGAATAACCACAACTCCCCTGTCGGTCTTTGTTCTTATGAGCCTTCCAAAACCCTGCTTAAGCAAAATAGCAGCCTGTGGTATCTGATAGTGATAAAAAGGATTCTTGCCCTCTCTCACAAGTGCCTCTATCCGCGCCTCAATCACAGGTTCATCAGGGACGGCAAAGGGCAATTTTGTTATGATCACACATTGAAGGTCATCTCCAGGAATATCAATTCCCTGCCAGAAGGTATATGTGCCTAAAAGAACAGAATGTCTATTTTCGCGAAAATCCTTCACTAACCGGTAACTATCCATATCTCCCCGTCTGAGAAGCTCCAGCTCCGGGATTTCAGTTTCATTATATGCCTTTGTGAGAAGGCTGTAACTCGTAAAAAGCACAAGGGTTCTGCCCATGGTAAGCTCAAGGATTGTTTTCAGATGGTTAATGAGGTCATCTTCAAACCCCTCAGAATGGGGCTTTTTGATATCGTCAGGTATATAGAGCATTGCCTGTTTATTATAGTCAAATGGTGAATGGAGTAAGAGGGTTTTTGCTTCAGATAATCCAAGCCGCACTTTTATATAATCAAAATTACCATTTGTGGCAAGGGTTGCAGATGTCAGAATCGCTGGAGATAAAATATCAAAGACCTGTGTTTTTAAGATTGATGCAATATCAATGGGCGTTGCCACAAGTCTGAGCCTTCTGCCATCCTTTTCAGCCCAATAGACATGGTCTTCCAATTCCTGTTCAATTATTACCCGTAAAGACATGGTAAATGCCTCACATCTCAAGGCTAATGCAGTTATCTCTTTTATTTCTTCCTCATCCTTCGAGGATTCCTGGAGCATTTTGATTGTATCTGCAAGCTTTACAATGTTCTCTGAAAGGTTATCCGTTATAAATCCTCTCTCATGAATCCTGAGCGTTGCGGAATCATTTAATCTTTTTAAAAGCTCATGAAAGAAGGCATCTCCACGCATCCTTACAACATTAACAACTGCACTAATTTCAGAGAATATGGTTTGTTCGAGCCATTTCATTCGTAGCAGCAAACCCTTGCCGGTAGGACTCAGAATAGAATCCAGTAAATGTTTGAGTTTGAAGTTTGAAATCTCCACACCAAGATAATCTGTAGCCACATCCTCAAGTTCATGCGCCTCGTCAAATACCACGGAACTAAATGATGGAATAACATTCCATCCTGATGCAACATGAGCAAAGAAAAGATGGTGGTTCGTAACGAGAATATGAGACTTCCTTTCGATAAACTTTGCCTTTTGGTAAAAACAATCATCAAACCTTTTACAGTCTTTTCCATAACAGAGGTCGCTTTCCCTGCAGACCTTCTGCCAGAGCTGGGAAGGCACGTCTATTTCAGCCCTGATACCTTCTGATGTCCTCTTTACCCACCTCAGAAGTCTGTTAATCTCTTTTGTTTCATCTATTTCAAAAAGTCCATGAGTCTTAGCCTGATCGAGTCTTCTCAGACAGACATAGTTTCCACTGCCAAGGCAGAGGGCGAATCGCAGGTCTTTGAAGATATGGTTTTTTAAGAATGGAAGTTCTTTTTCGATCAGTTGTCTCTGGAGCGCCTTTGTGTAGGTTGATACAACTGCCCTTCTCCCGTCTTCAGATAATACCCATTGTGCTAAAGGAATAAGATAGGCAAGGCTCTTGCCAACACCAGTGCCTGCCTCTACTATCAGATGATCTTTATTGCTTAATGCATCTTTAATCGCCAGAGACATCTGCAACTGCTCATTGCGTGGTTCAAAGCCTTTAAATAATTTTGAAAGTAATCCCTTTTCTATAAAAAACTTCTCTATATCCATTCCCCTACCCATTTCTTTTACACTTTGGACATAGTTTAGTATGACAAGCCATACAGTATTTCTTTGAGCAATTAGGACAAGTCTTTAAGCATTTGCCACAAACTATATGCAAATGATCATCACATATAAAGTATCCTTCAGTAGGGTTAAAGCATGATTCACATGGTAAAGAATCCATCTGTTTAATGATGGGATTATAGGTAACAGGGAACAACCTTGAGGCAAGGCGTCTCTTTATATTTATCCAGAAGATAGGCGCATTTGTCTCTATACTTAAAATAGCAACAGGTTCTACCTTTATACTCAATGCATATTTTGATATTAAATCCTGAATCTTCCACTTTTGCTCTGCTACAATTGCATCAAGCTTCCGGGTCAATAATTCAATATTATCTTGTTTTTCAGAAGCAGTTAATTTTCTTTCTATAACAGTTCTGCTCTCGGTTTTAAGGGTCTCATAATATTCATAAACCCTCTTAATATCCCGTTTGAGTCTTTTTTCAAGACTTTTCTTAAAATCTTTTAACCTTGCCTGAATCATTCCAGTACATGCAGTATATGCAGATTGAAGAATCTTCAATGACACATGTTTTGGGTGTCCTTGTGTAAAATCTACTTCTTTTAGTCTTTCAGCGATATCATTAATACTATTTTCAAATGGTGCTACAGACAGGTTCATACTGTTTATTAGCACTGGCAGTATGCCTTCATTTTTTTCATCAGATACCGCAGTATATTTAAAGTAGATTAATAAATAAGTGATGTCCTTGATTTCATTTTTCTCTAAACGATAAGTAGCATTCCCAAAAGCTATATTTTCAGAAAGAAGCCTTGATATTTTCTCCATATATGGGAAATAAGTTTCATAGTGTGCAATAGTGAATTTTCCCCTGTTAGCAAAAAGGTTTCTTATTGAGACGAAAAACTCTGAATCATAAGATGCATATACAGCTTCATCAGAGGTTTCACCGTTTGAAAATGTCAGTCTCGCATATTCAGGTATATTCAGGATATCTGAGACATCAGGCGGGACAATAACATCAAAATAGCTGTTGTCTTCCTTATCCACAATAGCCCCGTGATAACTTAATATATCAGCTATAACATCGGGCAAAGGTCTGTTCATTTTTTCTTCTCACTTTTGAATCTATATCTCATAATCATCTCCAAATATCTCGTTATCAATAACCTTTGTGTTCAGGTACTTTTGCTTTGCATTTAACAGGTCGTTGCCGAGGTGACCAAATCCCTTCTTCAGTTTCTCATTGTCACCGCTCTTGAGCCAGATTTCCATGATTATATCTTCAAAGTCCTTATCCTCCCCTAAATATCCAAGGATCGGTTCAATCTCTCCTATGACCATCTCAAACATGTTTATTTTATTGTCAAGAATGTCAATGATATAATCTTCAATTGTGTCTTTCATTGAGAGGTTGAATATAAATACATCTCTTGTCTGTCCTATCCGATGCAGTCGTCCAATCCTCTGCTCAATCCTCATAGGATTCCACGGCAGGTCAAAATTAATTATTGTATTGCAGAATTGTATATTTCTGCCCTCACCACCTGATTCAGTAGAGACAAGGATGGGTATTTCATGCTTAAACCTTGCAATTGCAATATCCTTTCCCCTGGGCGGCATATCGCCTCTGAAGGTAACATATGGTATTTTATGCCTCCAGAGAAGGTCTGTAATATAGTCCATGCTTTTAAAATACTGCGTGAAGATAATCTTCTTCTCATCCGGATTTTTCTTGAGTATCTCAAGAAGGGCATTGCCCTTACAGAAATCTCCAAGTCTGTCAATTACATCAAGAATAGGTTTGAATCCCCCCTCCCCCCCTTTAGTAAAGGGGGGTAAGGGGGGATTTTCCATATTAATAAGACTACTCCTCAATGCGAAGGGACTACTCCCTGCCTCCCTCAAAAGAAGATTAATAGTTGGTTTCTTGAGATCCCGCTTTTTAAGATAATCATTGATTCCTGCATAAATTTCCCTTTCCGTCTCTGTTGGATCAAGCCTCAAAGTGGTCGCAAACCTTTTAGGGAGCTTGAGGTCAATGGCGCTTCTCGTATTCCTGATCATCACTTCCCTTAAAAGTTCTTTTAGCTTTTCTTTATCTGCTGTTGCCTTAAGATTGCCTTTCTTGATGTATTCTTCTTTGAATTGCTTTTCCGTCCTGAACTGGCCGGGTTTTAAAAGGGTTATGAGATTAAAAAGCTCGATAAGATTGTTCTGAACCGGGGTAGCTGTCAGGAGGAATATAAACTTCTTCTTTATCTGATTAACCAGCTTCCAGACTAAGGTTGCCCTGTTCCTCAGATGGTGTGCTTCATCAACAACCACGAGGTCATAAAATTGTCCGGTCACCAGTGGCATATTCTTACTGCTTTTTGCTGTATTAATGGATGCAATAATAAACCTCTGCTTCCAGAAGTTGATTGGATTATGAATAAATTCAGTGTCATCGGTAGTAGAAAAATCGATACCAAATTTTATCTGCATTTCTTCTCTCCATTGCGATACGAGTGGAGCAGGAGTCAGTATAAGGACATTTTTGATCATACCTCTCATGGTATATTCCTTTATAAGCATCCCAGCCTCGATAGTCTTTCCAAGACCAACCTCATCACATAAGAGCACCCTCCCGCGAAAATGTTTGAGAACCTTTTTTACTGTCTCAATCTGATACCAGTATTTCTCAATATCAGTTATTGCACTCAGACATAAAAGCTCATCATATCCGCTCTGAATATTGAGATATGTATAATCTATCAACATAAGGGTCTCTTTCAGGGTAGATAGACCATTTTCGAAAAATGATACGAATTTTTCTTCATTAAAAGGTTCCACCTTTACAGGAACGCTGTAAGTCGGTATCTCGACAACCGCCTTTTTTATTACATGAGATTCGTCTTTTATTTCTTCCTTTTGTTTGTGTTTAAGGCTTCGACCTGAGTTCAGTTGAAGGTTCTGCCCTGCTGGAATAGAAGACTTTTTGATCTTTTCAGCAGGGGCGAACGACCGTTCGCCCCTGCTTTTGCTCTGAACTTGATTCAGGGGTGGTCTGGCAAGGATATTCCATTCCTTATATTTTATGAAGTCTTCAAGGCTCGAAAATAACCTTTTGGGTTCCTTGAATGCTTTAACCCATGGCTGTTTCTTCTGCAATTCCTTCGATTTTTTAAGGTATTCTTTTGCCTTACTGATATTCCCGAGTTCAGCCTCTAACTGACTCAGATTTGCATAGTCAATCCACCCATTCCTTATGTCAATCAACTTTTTCAGCCAGGGTCTTGCCATTTCAGGGTTTTTCCATTCAAATAGACATAGACCGACAATATCATCTATTAGACTGATGTCGTCGGGAAACTGATGGAGCATCTTCTCAAGGCAGCGATATGCCTTTTTGTATTCCTTCTTCCTTAGAAATCGCTCGTACGCATTATATGTATCCTCAGGTGTCTCAAATATCATCGGTGGACAATTCTCCTCTTTCTGTTACTAATAAGACCACGGGTAAGGTCACATTCCTGCAACTATACCGTCATGCTGGCTTGTCCAGCATCTTTCTTTAAGAAGGATTCCAGACAAGCTGGAATGACATACAAGGTGACCTTACTTATGAACTCCTTAGTATCTATATTTATTGCTCATTCGTTACTGCTCTCATTTACTTAAGAGTTGTCGAATCTCCTGCTGAAAGGCGCTATGACGATTATAGCGTGCTTTTATCTTATCAAAGAATGTCTGTGCTTCAGTAGATTTACCCAGTAGATTTAATGCCTCTACGCACCCAACAAGAAGTAGAGCCGCCTTATCATAACTCCCACGATATTTATTGGATACTATGGCATCCACTCGTTTCTCGACGACTGAAGTGGCCCATTTAATCTGTTTTATCCTTTCTTCTCCGGAAATATCTTTCACCAGGATGTCCTTTTCAACAACCGCCTTAAACCTCTTATTCCGTTCATCCCCATAGCCCTCTTTGCCCCTCCAGACCTTTATAACAACTGAATCACTCTTTAAGGGAATCCCTCTAACAGAAGAGATCATCAGGAATGGAACGGCAACAGCCTGTGAGCTGTTAGACCCAGACCATCCTAAAGGTTCACCTTTACTTGTAACGTCCCACATCTTTTTATAGTTTTCAATCAGGATATAAGCCTGGACCAGCAGTTCCTCAGGATTACTTATGAAAGAGTGTTTTCCCTGGTGTTTTTCTAAGAAGTCAACCACTTCTTCCATTACCTTTAACTGGCCTGAACTCATGGCGCTTTCTCTAAGAGAGAGAAGCCGTCCTATATCAGGAGAGGAGAAAAACGCCTCTTTGTTCATTTCAAAGACCATGTTTCTATTTTCAACCTTTCTGGCGGATTGGGCTGCCAGATCTGATATCTCTGCACGAATATGGGTTTGAGGAGGAATTACATTAAGACTCTGTTGATATGCCTCAACAGCCTCTCTATCTTTTCCAGCTTCTTGTAGTTTGCTTATCCACACAAGATATACCTTGTGGAGCTTATTCCCGTGCTCTTTCGCAAGCCTTGACAGTCCTCCTAAGCCTTCAAGTTCAAAGATAATAGAGCACAACATATC
>VGWY01000066.1 GCA_016873575.1 Nitrospira sp.
AAGCGAGGAGGATTGTTAAATTGCTGTTAAACTTTGATACAAAGGCATCGGAACCACCATTAAAAGAGGTATCATAAGCACCAGGTGTTGTTGGAAAGTCTAATGAGCCAGTATATCCAGTCACGTACACATTTCCACTTATATCTACGGCTATGGATTCAGCATCATCCCAACCGCTACCTCCTATGAATGTAGAAGCAAGGAGGGTGGTTAAATTGCTGTTAAGCTTTGATATAATTGCATCACTATAGCCACTATTAAAGGAAGTATCATGAACACCAGTTGTTGTTGGAAAGTCCGATGAATAAGTATTTCCAACCAAATATATATTCCTACCTTTGTCTATAGCCATAGATATTTGAGACAAAGGAGAGACAAAAACACCACTTTCATAATTACTACCTCCAAGAAATGTTGATGCAAGAAGTGGGTCAATCACAAGCTCTTTTGTCCTGTCGTAATTTCCTACCTTAAAGCCATACTCAAATTGTGTATTGCTGATTTCGGATTGCGGAATTAAATAAGATACTACTACCTCAACTCTTTTGCCATCAATCTCCTGATAGGCAATTGGTTTTGTGAATTTAACAGTTCCAAGTTCTGTCTTTACCTCAAGCTCTCCTTTTTCGTTTATCCGTATTCCTTTAGCCCCCTCAAGCTTCAGTTTAATGTCCTCGAAATTTGCATACGGCTTAATATAAAAGAGCTTCTCAACATTGTTTCCATAAGCCTTAAGCTTTAGTGCTATTCCGCTGAACACTTCTCCAAGACTTACAAGGTTATGTGTAGGAATGTTGTTTCTCCACTTTGAAGGATCATTCCCCTTGAAATAATTAACCTTTGTTACTGATTTCCCTTCTCCTTTTACTTCAGTGACACTCCCACCAATGAGTTCTTCTTTAAGGGCGATAACTCTTAGAGGTGTAGTTTTATCTTCATTACGGGCCGAAGACGAAGTAATCGCTTTGAGATTCCTCGCTTCGCTCGGAATGACACTTTTGATGTTAGATTGCTTTTGGGTTTTGTTCATTGCAATGACAGACTCCGTGTTGTTTTTTATGATACCTTGAGAAATATTTTTTGTTTTGTTACTTTCAGGCAAGGAATAAACAATATCACCTTTCTTTGTTATAAAGACTGTGCCTCCAAAGGTTTTGGCATAAAAAGAAACATCATTATTTTCCACTTGCCCTACATTTTCTATGAAAGGTATGGAAAGGCGGCCTATCTGTGCCTTGACTCTGTCATCTATTGCTTTTCCATTTGAAGCAAAGGATACGTCTGGAATGAAAAAGAGTACTATAAGAAGTAAAAAGGAAAAGTATTTCTTGCCCCAACACATTTTACTCCCCTCTTGAGTAAATAAGTTTAAGGTACTATTTGATTGGCTATAGTATTTGCAAATAGACTATGTGTTGTCAAGAATATTTCTGTAAATGTGAAGTTCGTTGAAAATTGATTCCTCAATAACATGCTTGCTTCACGGTGATTATTCCATAGCAAGATGCAGCTTTATGGCTTTTTCGATTTCCTTAAGAATTTCGTTGTGAAGGATTCCGATATATTTCTTCAGGCGTGATTTATCAACAGATCGCATCTGTGTTACTTTTAGTTTTGAGTCAATATCAAGTCCGCTTTCTTCCTTTCTTACAAAGACCTCGAATGGATAAACCTTGTCAACCTTTGATGAAAAAGGGATTACCATTACAGTTCTTAAATGTTTGTTTGCCTCGTTGCAGGAAATGATCAACGCCGGTCTTTTTTTCCTTATCTCTGAACCTACAGAAGGTTCAAAGTCAACAAGATATATATCACCACGTGTCATCTTCTAATCCGTCCTTGAGGGTATCTTCCCATTCTTTATATGTCTCATAGTCTTCCTGTGCTGCTTGCCTGTATGCAGCCTCTATTTTTTTTCTCAGCTTTTCTTTTTCTTCCAGCATCTTCTTTTGTTTTATTGCTTCGGCTATGTAAGCAGACTTGTTCTTGACCCCAGAGAGTATTTTCACAACATCCTCGGGCAAGGTTATGTTCAATCTTGCTGTATTCATATACACCTCCTATATGTATTAGAATACATCATCACCTTCATTTTCTCAAGGAATCTAAGGACAGGAAAAAAATAACGATGTAAATCTAACCTTGACTAAGGGATTCCGACCTTATAAAATGATACACCAAGAGTTACTAAGGAGTTCGTAAGTAAGACCACATTGACTGTCATTCCAGCTTGTCTGGAATCCTTCTTGAAGAAAGATGCTGGACAAGCCAGCATGACAGAACAGTGTCAGGAATGTGACCTTACTTATGGTCTTATTAGTAATAATCTAAATTGTATAAAGGAGGTTTTTATGGTAAAAAGGATTATTGTTTTGGTAGTTTTATTCCTTCTTGCATTTCAGGGTGCTGCTTTTGCTGCTGATACTTCCGGAGAGATCGTGTTCCGTGACGCTATTTATGGTGCAATCATTGGTGCGGTGCTCGGAGGCGCATTTTATATTATGGATGATAAAGAGATTGGTGAAAAACTCGGTGCCGGTATAGCTATCGGTACCATTGGCGGCCTCATTTTTGGAGTTATGGAGACAAGGGGTGTTATTGGTATAGAAAAGGGCAAGGTAAAGGTTTCTGTGCCAACGACTGTTGTACAGAAGAGAGGAGACAATGCACTGTATTCAGCTTCACTCCTTAAGGTAAAATTTTAGCCAGAAATATTAACTGACCTAATTTACACATTTTAAACAACTGTCATTCCCGCTTGTCGGGAATCTTTCTTCAGAAGGATTCTGGACAAGCCAGAATGACATTTTCGGAGCAAATACTATACCCTGCTTATTTCTTAATGATATGGGGCAGGTCCCTGTTTCTCTCTCCTCATAAAAAGCAGAAGAGGGAGGGTACATATCATAAGTATACTGAGGAGATGAAATGCATCATTAAAAGACAGCATTGATGCCTGTTTAAGTGCCTGCCCATAGATGACATTCAAACCTCCTTGCTGTGAAGCAGAAATATCCAATCCCCTCTGTTGTAAAAACTGTGATGCATGTGAAGCAGTTATTTGGTAACTCGTATCAAATGGTGTGAGATGTTCAACTAAATGCACATGGTGAAACTGTGAACGCCTTGCAATCATTGTAGTAACGAATGCAACACCAAAACTACCACCAAGATTCCTCAGGAGATTGAATATTGCGGTTGCATTGCCCATCTCTTCTTTTTTTATGGTCGAAAACGCAAGGGTCATCAAAGGAATCACAGTAAATCCCATACCTATTCCAAGAACAAACCTCGGTAATGCAATCGAGTAAAAATCTGCACCGAGGTTAAATCTCGACATAAGATGTGTTGAATAAGCACATATGATTATTCCAAAGGCAAGGATACCCTTTGAATTTATTTTTGTAACTAACCTTCCTGCTACAGGCATTGCAACCATGGTAGCTATGCCTCCCGGACCGAGAACAAGTCCTGCAAGGAATGCAGTATATCCCATGAGGGTCTGGAGATAGATAGGCAGCAATACAATACTTCCAAAGAGATTGAAAAAGACAAAAAACATTACTATATTTCCTGTGCTGAATGAAATGTTTTTAAAAAGCCTCAGATTTACAACAGGATGTTCTGCAAAAAATAATTCAACTACGATAAATATTACAAGAGAGGTAAAAGAAATGACAGCAAGCCACGAGATTAAATCAGACGTAAACCAATCCCTCCTTTGACCCAGATCAAGTATAACCTGCAAACATCCTATGCCTGCGACAAGAAGTAAAATACCCATATAATCTATTTTCATCTTCATCTGCTTCATATATGCAGGATCTACGATAAAAAAAAGTACCATGATTATAGAGAGTATGCCTATCGGCACATTGATATAGAATATCCATGGCCATGACCAGTTATCAGTTATCCATCCTCCCATGAGAGGACCAATTATAGGTCCGAACATGATTCCTATCCCGAATATGGCCATAGCCATGCCGCGTTGCTCTGACGGAAATGTCTCAAAGAGGATGGCTTGGGAAATTGGCTGCAAGGCGCCACCTGCTATACCCTGAATAATCCTGAAAAAGATAAGACTGCTTAGACTCCAGGCAGAACCACACATGAAAGAGCTGAATGTAAATAATGCGATTGAGAATAGCAGGTATCTCTTCCTTCCGAAAAACCTGCTCAGCCATCCAGAGATAGGAATTATTATGGCATTTGCTACAAGGTAGGAGGTTATAACCCATGTGGACTCATCAATACCTGCTGAAATGCTTCCCCTTATATTGCCAAGTGAAACATTCACAATGGACATATCCACTATCTCTATGAGGGTGGGAAGCATTACTGTCAGGGCAACGAGCCATTTATTCATTTTACCCCTCTTGCCTCGAATATTATATGCTTTACTTTTTTGTTCACCATTTGGTGAACATCCTGTATTAAGTGAACAGAAAAGTCAAATTTAAATTATTTAGAATTTTTGTTTTATCCTCCTTCGTTTTTTTTGAGTCCAATTCAGCTCGGTGTTCCACTAATTCTGGTGGGTATGTGGTAAGCGGAAGCACACTATCAAAAGAGTATATAGATCCCTTATGTTTATAAAGCCGATTAAGAACTTCTCTCAAATCGTAGGTGTAATAACTAAATATCTGGCAAGAATGTGGTTGATTACTAAAAAATTTCAGTCCTAATAGATTGCCTATTTCTTTGGGTAAACTAAGCATACTTTTCCTCTTTCTTTGCACATCCCAAAGAAAAAACCATCAGAGAAGCTACAAGGATTGAAATTACAACGAGGACTGCGGAGGACTTATGATTGATTCTTTTCATCCCATTAGACCTCCTTATTTTTAAGCTTATGAGTTAATGAGTTCTTGAGTTATATACTTAAAATCCTATCTGAGACTATAAAAATACTCCTCATCACTATAGGAAGGCTCTCGTTGCTCTTTCACCCTTGGATATAAGAGTGAACTTTTGTCTACTTTGGCATATTTACCTTCTTTGGTACGTTTTAAAAAGGTTATTAAAGCCTTCTCTTCTTTTTCTATTTTTCTGGACTTTCGTGATATCATACAATCCCCCTCAATAATTAAATGATTATTTTCCGTCCTAAATTTACTTCTATTTGGTTCCTAATACCAGAAAGCTCGATCTCAAACCCACACCTACATATTATTTTACTATCTTTAGGAAACGGTTTGAACCCTTTATTTTTTAAATCCTGATCGATTTTTGGATTAGGTGAAAATTTTGCATATAATTTATGAACAGTTCCACATTGAGGACATTTTTGTTCAATCTCTGCAACATCAGGCTTAGAAGGTGCAGGAAGTTTTATAGGAATACCGGCAGGTACAGCCCGTCTAAATATTTTTGTATCCTTTGTAGCAAATATTTTAAAAGTAGCAGTAGTATCAAAAAGCAACCTGCAAACGGTCTGAATTCGATACACAAGCTCACTGAGCTTTGGATTGTCTTCAACTTTCTTAATCATTAAGCCTATATCTTCTAAATCACTTCTTTTTATCGATCTACCATGCAATCTCCACTTTGAATGATTTGTTAATTCACCAGCAATTTCTAAAGCACGTCTTTTCTTCATTTCTTCTGTTACAGGTAACTGCCGTGTTTCCGTTACATGCCATTGCTTAAATTTATATTTCACAAGCCATTCCACAACAAGATCCTCTGCATATTTTAAAGCATGCAATACACCACTTAATTCTCCCGGGGTAATCTGTGCTACCATTGTGGCATCAAATGGATTCAATTCACCTTTATTCTCTGCTTCGCTTCTTTTTTCGTTAACCCATTCAATATAATCATAGGCTGAAATAATAGAGCGGCCTATTTTGACCTGAGCATCGATTGGCCCTAAGCTTCCTGTTTCTGTCATTAATATTTCATCACCAGACAGGACAATAATAGTACCGGCGCTTTTAGCTTCTCCTGAGACTACAAAAGAAACCGTTTCAAAATTATTGTGAAGGAATCTGACTATTTCTTCAGCAGTTTCGCCGCTTCCACCAGGTGTTTCTAAATATACATCTACTTTTTTATGAAGGTCTTTCTTGTTTGATAACAAATCATGAAACACATAAAAATCTGCTTGTTCAATAGGTACTGAAGGGATTGGCTTACCAATGGCAGCCGAAAAAACGAATAAATATGTACCTCGTAGCTTATTATATTCAGCGATCAGCCTCAGCAACTCAGCTTCAAGTTCAACACCGCTTAGCTTTCTACTAATATATTCGTTTAAAAGACTCATGGTTAATATAGGAAATATTTTAGAAATGTTTTCATTTGCGTAACTTTGGATTAATTATACATCTTTAACCATTTGAAAACAATAAGTTATTCAATTAGTTATTCAATTAGAACCGTCGGTACAACGGACATGCCGATGCGAAGAACATGCTCTTTATCTGTGTCTTTATCAAGAACTATCTTAACCGGTATTCTGAACCACTTTCACACAAGTTAGAGGATCGGTGGATTTAGGTTTCTTAGGCATCGCAAATAAAGCATCTGCTTCAGCTTGTGTGAGCATTATACCTGACCTCCTCTCCTATCATCTTAGCTACAAGCCGCCCTATTTAATTTGAGTTGAAACAACATTCAAGTGCAATTTGCCATCGACAAATTACGCTGTATTTTCTATTTCTTTATAAAAGCTGTCGATGTCTTTCTGTATCTCAATAGTCTTCCGTATTGCAGTGACAATCCTGCAATAAGTCTGTATCTCGTCAAAGGACAGTATCCGTTCCTTTCTGTCCTTCAGCCACTTATCGCATACCTGATAACCACCGATTTGATAAGTCCATACAGCCAGCGGAATACCCTCAAAATATTGGGTATTGTTGATATAGACATTTAAGGTGTCATTCTGAGCGGAGCGAAGAATCTCGTCTTTTGAGATTGCTTCGGCTTTGCCTCGCAATGACAGCCTCACCTTCTCTACCCTGTTATCACCTTTCCCCTGGAATCTTGCCATCGGTGAATCAAGCTCAGCGGATTTAAGCAAGTGTAGATCAACAAGCCTGTTCCCGTATTCAGCCATTTTGTTAAACAGTCTGTAGTCTCTTGTAAACGGCACCCTCGGAAAATCTATCTTCAGGAACTCTGCATACTTTGTCCTGTATGTCTCGGAATAAAGGACAGCATAAATGTAATAGAAAATATCTTCGGCTAAGGGAGTCTTTTTAAATGTCTTTGTTACTCTATCAACAACTTCAGCAGATAAGTTAGGTTTTTTCACTCCATAATCTGCTTCAGGTTCAAAGAGAAGCATGATGTTGGTGAGAGAAGATTTTTTAGGATTATCCTTTTTCTGGTAAAGATGGAGAGGAAAAATAAATCCAGCCCCTCTATTGCTAATAAAAAGTCTTCTGTCTGAAAGTTTATCAACACAAAATATATAGTTATATGTTTTTACAGGTTCATATAGATATTGTCTCATTACTACTAGGCCTAAATTTTCTTTGACAAAATGCTGCATTATATCGTGCCGATCTCTGTCAATCAACTCTGGTCTGTAACAAACATATCTGCTATCAAAAGGGCGATATAAGTATTGTAGAATTGATTCTTTCCAGTCAGTCTTCTTTAATTTTTCTCTTGCATCCTTAAGGTTGAAATCATGAGTATCGCCTAAGTCAAATGTTTGCCGTACTAATTCATCCGGCAGATCGCTGGTAAATGTCCTCATCCGTTGTTTGATTTCTTCTTTTGTGAACCCGACTACAAAATGGTCTCGATGCGTTGTAACGCCACTTGAAGATTGACCGAAGATGTCTTGTATCGACAAAAAGGTGTTGTATTTAGACTGCTCTGAAAAATCTTTTTCGATAAAGAAGTAATAAGGCTCTGATGGCTGCAGTTTCTTCCATTTTATTGAAACAACATAGTGTTTATTCAGATATTCATACTTCTTTTCTCTTAAACCGTAAACATCCTGATAAAAAACCTTGCCCATACCTTTTTGCTTCTTGTCCTTTATAAACAGTGCAATTGAAACACCCTGCTGAATATCAAAGACATTTTCATCTTTGCTTCCATCAGGACACTTTTCACCGATACGGCTACTCCCATGAAGATTCAAAACATATATCTCATTAAAACTGTCAAGCAACCTCTTTCTCATTCCTCTATGGATTAACCCGGATAGGTAAGAATTATTTGTTATCATTCCGATAATACCTTTGCCGTCTTGGTCAATCTTCCAATGTGCGAACCTGATAAACTTTATGTAGTCATCTGATAAAGGTTGAATATTCTTTTCATCTCTGACATCTTCTTTGTAGACATTCATTTCCTTTTCAATAAAATCTGACTTATTGATAGAGCTTACCGAATATGGCGGATTACCCAAAATCACCAATATAGGCTGTTCTTTCTTAACCTTTCCTGCCAAATGGCTTTCTTCAGACAGGGAGGCCATTCCGGGTAGTTCTGTCTGTGCAAGTTCTTCCATTTCAAGAGTATTGGTAAGGTAAAGCTTCACTCTGTCATCACTCTGCAACCTGTAGCCTAATTCTTCCAGAAGGAAAGACATCTTCAGATGCCCGACAGCATATGGTGCCATCATCAATTCGAAGGCATAGAAGTTTTTCAGGATGTGCTCCTTTATGAAATTCTCCTTCCCGCCCTCTCCGTATTTCGACACAAACTCATCAACAGCAATCTTAGCCGCCTCTGCCAAAAAGGTAAGTGTCCCTGCGGCAGGGTCTAACACTGTCACAGTCTTATCTGCAAACCCGTCAGGTCTCTTAAACTGTTCTTTAAGGATGCTGTGCAATGAACGGACTATGTAGGACACCACAGGTTCAGGGGTATAGTATACACCCCTCATCTCCCTTGTCCTTGGGTCATAGTCGGTAAGGAAGGTTTCGTAGAAATGAACAATAGGGTCTTTTCCCTTGCCCCCATGGAAGAATTGATGAAGTATCTTGCTCACGTCCGTGACGGCAAGGATTTCTGAAATATCGTCAATAATCCATTCCATTTGTTGCGGGAGCGAACCCAAGGAAACAAACTGAAAGACATCTCTCAGTATGCCTATTGTTTCAGGTATGTTGTAATAGGCGAGTTTTCTATTGAAGCCATTTTCTGAACGAGTCCTGGCTGCAAAAAGGCCGTAGGTGATCGTCTGTGCGTAAAGGTCTGAGAATTCATCTTCTGTAAGGCTGCTGATAAGATAATCCTTAAAAGCCTTGTAAAATCCCCTGATGACCCCCCTCTGTCCCCCCTTGGCAAGGGGAGAATTTAAGGGGGGTATTTCTTCTTCCCTCAATTCCTGTGCTATTACCTCGTCTTTTAAAAAACGTGTCCGTTTGGCAAGTTCAATAGCAAGGTTCTTTGCGTCGTATACTTTCGGCAATGAAAAGGAAAAGAACTTTTCCAGCAGTTGCAGGAATTCAGGTTCCTTCTCGACAGGTGGAGTAGTTTTCAGTTTATGTACTACGTATGGCCTTCCGATAAGAACCTTATCCGTCCTGACGCCGTTACGGTAAAGCCTGAACTCAAAGAAATTTGTAAGAATCACGTTCGGGAAGGTATGCAGGTATCTCTTTAGCTGCCCTGTCTCCTCTATTCTGTCAAGATTTTCGATGGCAGGATCTTTAGCCTCGATATATCCTGTGATATGTTGTTTACCATCCCATACTCTAAAATCCGGGTTTCCTGCTTCTGTCTTTTTGGGAAGAATTGTTATATGCACTTTTTTCTTTCCGAATGAACTGCAATACTCATCAAGAAGAGATTTCAAGACTGGGTAATAGCTTTCTTCTCTTGCATCCCCTCGTGTGCTGGTATCGGCTATCTGCCTTAAATAGGCTTTAAGCATGACGCAACCTATCGATAACTTTCGGGTTAGTGCCTGTAGTCTCTTTGGTTTTTGGCATAGTTATCGTTAAGCAGCCTGTTGTTCTCTTTTACTTGCATTCAAGATAGTAATGCCGATGATCTCGCCCTTTTCATAATGAAGCCGAGCATAACGGGATACCTTAACCGATCCATTCAACTTTTACTGTTTTCGACAGTTTTTTGAATTCCGGGTCGCCTGTCACTACTTTAGACTTTTTCATCACTCCGAGTGCAGCAGCAAAACAGTCAGCATAGGCAACAGGATACAATGCTTTTAGTCTGGCAGCCTCCATTGTGAGAGATTTTTCTGCATCAATTACTATTATGGGAAGTTGTTCAACAATAAGCTTTGTTTCGTTTGCTTTTTCAATTCCCCTTTCTCTCATAGTGTTATAGTAAACCTCTCCAAAATTTATAACCGACAAATATAATTTAGTTTTTCCATCCCTGGCTGCTTTGAGAATATTTCTGACCCTCTCTCCGCCTGGTTCGTCTTCAAAATGTGTAATCAGAGCATAGCTGTCAAGAACATAGGAGTTATCCATGTTTTGCCTCTTCCTCTCTGTCTTTTAAAAGCGCCTTCAGTATGGACGTCTTTCCTTTCAGCATTCCTTTTGACGCCTCTATCGGGTCTTCAGGGAGGGGTTTTATAATAATGATGTTTCCTTCGCCTTCATAGATGCTCATCCTGCTCCCCTTTTTTATGTTAAATTTTTTCCTGAGTTCGGCGGGTATTACAACTTGTCCCTTTATAGTAACTTTAGCTATCATGTTATACCTTCTTAATTAATGTTATATAATAATATAATAAAGTATTACTATTTTTTCAATAGTCTTACCTTAATCACAAAATAATATCTTGATCTCCATCTGTTATTGTCATTCCCGCTTGTCGGTTTGCCCCATGCGATTCGCCGAGAAGAGAATCCTTCTTCAAAAGTTCTGAAAGGTTCATGTATATGCAACGATACAGTAGGGACTTCAAAAGATGTATGTTTTTTCCCCTCTGTCCAGATTAATTGCTGGTCAAGAGATGAGTCGCATGGATAGAGTATCTTCTTTGGTTTAGCCTCGTCTTCTTTTACAAAATCCTGCAACTCCGCAGTGGGGATGTTTTTGCGTTTGTCTTTTTTATGGACGTGGGCTTCAACTGGGGTGGCAATTTTGTTTTTATTTTTCGGCGGCATGCGGCGTTTCTCCTGATGCAATGTCGTCAAGAATTTGCCGAATGTGAGATTTTAGAGGAGGGAGTTTTACTGTTGCAACTTCCCATACACGTTCCAAGTCAATTCCAAAATAAAAGTGCGATATTTTATCCCTCATGCCGGTAAGATATTTCCATGGGACCAAGGTGTATTTCTTCCTTACAAACATTGGAATGTTTTTCGCAGCTTCACCGATAACCTCGACACACCGGACCACCGCAAGGTTTGTCTTTGCGTCCTTTACAAAGTCTTCATAGTTCATGCCGACAATGAAACCTTCCATTGTTTCAATATGCTCAAGAATATCCTGAATGAAAAGACCGAATTCCCTTTTCATAAATAGACTACCTCTCCGAGAATAATCTCTCTGAGTTCAGGTCTGATATTTTTTCGCGGAACAAGATCAACCTTGGTTTTTAGTAATTCCGCAATGTACTCTTCAGCATCAATCCATTCAAAAAATCCGATCGGTTTATTAAATTCAACCAGAATGTCCAGGTCGCTTCTTATCTTTTGCTCTCCGCGGACATACGAACCAAAGATGCCAATTTCGGTTATGCCGTATTTTTCTCTGAGCTCATCACGATGCTCAGCTAATATTTTTTTAACTTTATCGATTTTTTTCATTTCATCACCTGCTTTTGTTCAAATAGTAACATTAAGAACTCCAATTCA
>VGWY01000067.1 GCA_016873575.1 Nitrospira sp.
TATGCACACATTTTTCCATGAGGCGAAAAGGCTTTTTACCAAAATACTCAGCTTTACAGCTGTAATAGGCGTTATCTTGATTTTGGCTGCCTTTGTGCTTGGCATCTTAGGTGGGAGCATCGCAGCTTTAATATCATTTGCAAGGGGTCTGGATTCGACACTTGCTCTCTTCTTCGTTACCTTTCTTTCCCTGATTTTGATAATAATTGCATTCACTCTTATTTTCGGAACCCTCTCAGTAACTCTATATGGTATTGCTGTGCTCTTCTTTAAAGGCATAGGTCCTATAAAATCCCTCAGAGAGGCAATACATTATTTAGTCAGGCATCCGTATGCATTCTGGCTTTACACTATCCTTTTGGGCGGATATGTCCTTGCAAGCTTTATACTGATCCTCCTCAGCTATTCCTTTCACCTCATACCTGTTATAGGGACGATCCTTTCCTTCCCCTATCAGCTCATTTCTTATGTTTTTCAAACTTATCTTGGTCTGGCGATTATCGCTATTACATTTACCTACTACTATGCGACAGAGATCCAAACAGAACCTATGATTGAAAGTTCCCTACCCAAAGCATCTACACAAGATGAGACTATCACTCACGATACATGAAGCATGATGCATGGATTCATAATATTTTAATCCCCCTAAATCCCCCTTTACTAAAGGGGGACTGAGGGGGATTTGTCCTGCATCCTGTATCGTGCATCTTAATTATCCTGTTGTTCTGCTCAATAATCTCAGTGCCTTTTCATGAAGTTTGATATTGCCTGAAGCAAGCAGGGATGAACTTCTTTTCAGGCTCATCTCCATGTCATCTAATGGCTTCCCTATAATATCTGTAAAAATTCCTCCAGCCTCTCTGACGAGTAAATAGCCACTTGCAAAATCGAAACTCCTTGAAAGCGAGGGGGTAACAAAGACGCTGATTGCACCATATGCAAGGTAGGCAAGATCAATCGCAGTCGTACCAAGGCATCGAGTTTTCCTTGATTCTGTTATGAGTGGCAGGATCGAGGGGATGTCCCTCTTGGGAGACTGTGCCTCATATGCAATGAGATATAATATATCATCTTCCTGTGTGTGGATCCTTTCGCTATTGATAAATGCGCCCTTACCTTTCTCTGCCCAGAACTCGTCACCATTGATAAGATTTAAAACATATGCAAGTCCTATATCACCGAATGTATTACCATCTGCAATTGCAATGGATGTGCAATACATGGGGATACCGGAGATTGCATTCCTGCTGCCATCAATGGGATCTATAAGGACATGCTTGCCTCCACCTTTTATGTCTTTTATACCAATCTCCTCAGAGACAATGGTTAATGCCTCCCCTGAATCATCAAGACCAGAGATGATAATATCTTCTGCTCTTTTGTCGATCAGAAAGGTTCTGTCACCTGCAGCTCCAACGCCAATTGCAGTTTGTGTATGAGGTCTCTGCCTGAGCAAGGGGATTTCTTTTAAAAGTCTTCTCCCAATGGTCCTGAGTATTTCGATGTTCATTATGCGCTCTCTTCTTTATAGCCACACCCTTTTTTCAGACAGATATGATAGATGGTTTGTGCACGATCCCTCTTTTCAACAAGAAATTCTGCACCGCAACGTGGACATCTTTTCTGGACAGGTTTATACCAGGTTGCAAATGTGCATTGAGGAAAGTTATTGCAGCTCCAGAATTGTTTCCCCTTTTTGGAACGTCTTCCGACAATATCACCACCATCCAGCGGGCACTTGACCCCTGTCGCGATCGGTTTTGTATTTTTACATTCAGGATATTGCGAACAGGCAAGGAATTTCCCATATCGTCCTGACCTTATAACCATAGGTGATCCACAATTCTCACACTTCTCTTCTGTGAGTTGTGAAACATTTTCTGTGCTCCGCATTCCCTGCTCTGTACCATCTGCTGGAATGGGCTTTGTGTTTTTACATTGAGGGAACCCGGAACATGCCAGAAATCTCCCATGTCTTCCCCACCGTATCACCATGGGCAATCCGCACTTTTCACATTTTTCTTCAGTGGGTATATCTTTTGGTTTAACTTTTCCAACGATATTCGTTGCCTCAGTCAGGTTTTTCTCAAAGGGATCATAAAAATCTTTTACGACCTTGACCCATCCCATCTTCCCATCCTCTATTCTGTCAAGCTCATCCTCCATTTTTGCAGTAAAATCCACATCAATAAGCTCGGAAAATCTTTCAACAAGGAGATCATTTACCACTACCCCAAGCTCTGTAGAAGAAAACTTGCCCTCTGTTTTATGGACGTATTTTCTGTCCTGAATAGTAGCAAGGATTGTTGCATAGGTGCTTGGTCTCCCTATCCCTTTTTCCTCAAGCGCCTTGACTAATGTAGCCTCTGTATATCTTGGTGGTGGCTGTGTAAAATGCTGTCTTGGTTGTAACGTATGAAGTGTTAACGGTTCCCCTTCTTTTAATGCAGGAAGGATCTCGCCTTCTTCCTCTACTCCGTTATCCTTGCTTTCTGTATATAAGGCCATGAAACCATTGAAACGTATCACCGTGCCTGATGCCCTGAATTCTGCAAATCCCCCCGAATACCCCTTTTTCAAATCCCCCCATCCCCCCTTTTCTAAAGGGGGGTAAGGGGGGATTATTGGTGGGGCGGGGGGATTATCGGGAGGTGAGGGTGAATTTGTCTCTATTACGAAGGTTGTTTGTTCAAGCTGTGCAGGTGCCATCTGGCTTGATATAAAGCGGTTCCATATCAGCGTGTAAAGAGCATTCTGGTCTTTTGAAAGAAATTGTTTTATATTTTGTGGCATTTTATCGGGATATGTAGGCCTGATAGCTTCATGTGCTTCCTGTGCAGATGCCTTACTTTTATAAACAGGAGGTTTTTCGGGAATGTAATCTTTTCCATAAACCTTCTCAATGAGCTGCCTTGCCCACTCCTGTGCTTCAGTGGCTACCCTGTGGGAATCTGTTCTCATGTAGGTAATAAGTCCCACCGCACCTTCGTTACCAAGCTCTATGCCCTCGTAAAGCTGTTGTGCTATCAACATCGTCTTTTTTGCAGGAAACCGTAGTTTCCTATATGCTTCCTGCTGCAGGGTACTTGTGATGAAGGGAGGATATGGCATCCTTTTCCTTTGTTTAAGCTCTATCTGTTTTAGTACAAACTCTTTCTCTCCTAAGTTATGAACTATTGTATTAGCAGCTTCCTCGTCTGGGATAAGGAATTTGCTATTTGTTTCTAACTGCTGACCCCCCTTCAATTCCCCCCTTACTAAGGGGGGATATAGGGGGGTGGCTGCTGACTGCTGACTTAATTTAGAGAGTCTTGCCCGGAAGCGTGGAGGCTGAGAACCTTCAAATTCTGCATTGATGCTCCAGTATTCTTCCGATTTAAATGCCTCTATCTCACGTTCCCTGTCGACAACGAGCCTGACTGTAACAGACTGTACTCTTCCTGCACTCAGACCCCTCCTGACCTTTTTCCAAAGAAGGGGACTGAGATTATATCCGACAAGTCTGTCAAGTACCCTTCTCGCCTGTTGAGCATCAACTTTATTCATATCAATCCTGCCAGGGGTTTTCATCGCTTCTCGCACAGCCCGTTCTGTTATTTCATTAAAGGTAACCCGGTATATTTTCCCATTCGGCATCTGAGATTTACGGTCTGAGATTTCAGATGCGATATGCCATGCAATTGCCTCGCCCTCTCTGTCAGGGTCTGGTGCAAGGAATACCTTATCAGCCTCTTTCGTCGCCTTTTTCAGTTCTTTGATAACCTTCTCCTTGCCCGGGATTACAACATAAATGGGCTGAAAATTATTATGAACATCAACCCCTATATCTTTCTTCGGCAGGTCTTTTATATGACCAATAGATGCCTTTACTGTAAAGTCAGATCCGAGTATTTTATGAATAGTCTTTGCCTTAGCAGGAGACTCAACAATAACCAGAGACTTCATTAACTAACCTCCTCAAATAATCCCCCAACCCCCCTTTAGTAAAGGGGGGATAGGGGGGATTTGTTGTTCATGCAAGATAAAACCTTTTACCACTCATCTGTCTAACGGCGCCTTTTAGTTCTAATCCAAGAAGAATTCCAAGAGCCTTAGATGCTGCTAATCCGCCCTCTCGGGAAATAATATCGATATGCTTTGGCTCACCAGAAAGTAGATTACAAAGGTTCTTTTCTTCATCTGTCATTTCTAAATTAGCCTTTTCTTTTGTTCTGATAAATCCTTTCAAGACAGGTGCAAGTTCCTCAACAATATCTTCTGCCCTTCTGGTCAGGATTGCTCCCCTTTTGATGAGTTCATTGGTTCCTTCGGAAGTGGGTGAATTTATATTACCAGGCACAGCGAAGACCTCTCTATTCTGTTCAAGGGCATATCCTGCCGTGATCAGGGAGCCGCTGTTAGAGGTTGCCTCTATGACGAGCACACCCAGAGAAAGACCACTTATTATTCTGTTTCTCTTCGGGAAATTTTCCTTGTCAGGAGGGGTCCCGGGAGGGAATTCGCTGATCACACAACCTGAACGTGTAATTTTATCCATTAAACCCTTGTTTTCTGGAGGGTAGGTTACATCAAGTCCTGAGCCAAGCACAGCAATTGTCCTTCCGCCTGCCCTTAAAGCTCCCTTGTGCGATATTGCGTCAATGCCACGAGCCATACCACTGATAATGGTAAAACCCATGGCTGCGAGTTCTTCTGAAATTTTTTCAGTGACTGACATTCCATAAGGAGTGGGTTTGCGTGAGCCTACGATTGCGATTGCATATCTGTCTTCAGGCTGGATGTCGCCTTTCATATAAATGACAACAGGGGCATCCTCTAACTCCCTGAGCATTCCTGGATAAGAAGGTTCTTCCAGTCCTGCTACATGTATCCCCTGTTTCTCTAAGATATTAATCTGTGCATCAATATTCTTCCAGGCTGAAAACTCTTTGATGTTTTTTGCCTTGTTTCCTATCCCTTCCACAGAACGAAGATCCTCAAAACCTGCTCCAAATATCTTTTCAGGGGTCAGAAAGATAGAGAGCAATTTTCTGGCTCTCACAGGACCTATATCAGGCAGCATAGACAAAGCAATCCAGTATCTCGGGTCTGACATCTCTTATTTCAAGTTGAAATTATTAATGATCAATTTCCAAGTAAAAGTTTAATTGATAATTTTGCATTGATAATTGCTAATTTTTATCTCAATTTTCTTAATGTTAATCTCAGGGCATTGAGCCTTATAAAACCTTCTGCATCCTTCTGGTTATATACATCTTCAGCCTCAAATGTCGCAAAGGCAGGGTGATACAGTGAATCCGGCGATCTTCTTCCGGTAACAGAGCATGTGCCCTTGTACAGTTTCAGTCTGACCGTACCATTGACATCTTTCTGGATATCATCGATAAAGTTTTGAAGGGCAAATCTCTCAGGAGAAAACCAGTAGCCATAGTATATGAGCTCAGCATAGCGTGTTATGAGTGAGTCTCTGAGGTGTGTGATCTCCCTGTCGAGCGTTATTGATTCTATTGCCCTGTGGGCTGCATGAAGTACCGTGCCTCCCGGAGTCTCGTAAACACCTCGTGATTTCATTCCGACATATCTGTTCTCAACTATATCAATCCTTCCAATTCCATTTTCACCTGCGATGGAATTTAATTTCTCAAGCAGTGTTGCAGGAGACATCTGCTCACTATTGATTGCAACAGGATTTCCCTTCTCATAGGAGATTTCCACAGAGAGAGGCATATCAGGTGCCTTCTCAGGTGGGACTGTCATTGTATACATGTCCGAAGGTGGTTCTTGCCATGGGTCTTCAAGTATCCCTCCTTCATAGCTGATATGAAAGAGATTTCTGTCAGTGCTATACGGTTTTTCCTTTGTTGCAGTAACAGGAATCCTCTGTCTCACTGAATATTCAATCAAAGACTGTCTTGAATTGAATTGCCATTCCCTCCACGGTGCTATAACCTTTATATCAGGCTTGAGTGCATAGTAGGTGAGTTCAAACCTGACCTGATCGTTCCCTTTCCCTGTAGCGCCGTGTGCAACTGCTTCAGCACCTTCCTTTTCCGCAATCTCTATCTGTTTTTTTGCAATAAGAGGCCTTGCAATTGATGTTCCGAGCAGATATGAGCCTTCATAGACTGCATTCGCCCTGAGCATGGGGAATATGTACTCTTTTACGAATTCCTCTTTCAGATTTTCGATATACACCTTTGATGCACCAGTCTTTAGTGCCTTTTCCCCTATTGCATCAAGGTCTTCCCCCTGGCCAAGGTCAGCACAAAAGGCGATGATCTCGGAGTTATATTTTTCCTTTAACCATTGGATTGCCACAGAGGTATCAAGGCCTCCAGAGTAGGCGAGGACAATCTTCTTTATCATACGTAATCCTCCGATTTTAAGAAGTTAAAAAGTTCAACGTTAAAAGTAAAAAGTCAAATTATACAAATAATGAGGGTCTTGCAAAAGTCTTCTTTCTGTCACCCTGAACTTGTCGTAGCGACTCTCAGCGAAGACTCGCATCGAGTTTCAGGGTCTCATAAGCTATTGATTTTATTAGATGCTGAAATAAGCATGCCCTGAAGAGATTCTGAACCAAGTTCAGAATGACACTTTCAGGGTTCAGCATGACATACTGCACTCTTTTATGACTTTTGCAAGAGCCTCAATATTTATAAACCATAGCATAAGTTATGAAAAAATGTAAAACAACTATCCCCTTGACGTAAAAATCAATTATCAATTATAATTGGAATTGAGAATCAGTCTCAATTGAACTATACCGCAGAAGATCTGCGATGCCGAAACAAGTTCGGCATGACATTTTCGGGAGAATGACTTTCTTAACCCCGAAGCAAAGCTTCGAAGAATTCTTTTGATTAAGATTAAAAGGGTTATGGGAAAGAGGATATTCAGCAAATTTCTGAAGGAGCGGAGGCAGCGGTTTACCAAAGAACGGGAGGGTATCCTGCAGAAGATATTATCCTCCCGGGGCCATTTTGATCCTGAATCCCTGTATTTAAAGATAAAAGAAACAGGGCTGAAAGCCTCACGGGCATCTGTTTACAGGACATTGAACCTCCTGTGTGAGTGTGGCCTGATTGAGCGGGTTAAGAAAACAGAGCACGGAACAATTTATGAACATACCTCTGTGCATGAGCACCATGATCACATGTTATGTATGGAATGTGGGAACATCATAGAGTTTTATTCTGAAAACCTTGAGAAGCTCCAAGAGGGTATATGCAAAAGACAGGGGTTTCAGGGTGTAAGCCATTCCCTTGAGATAAGAGGATACTGCAAGAAATGCCAGAAGAAAAAGAGATCGTAAAAGATAAAGGAAGGCATCGTCACAGACATCACAAGGGACATGATACAGGCAGGAGCATAGTACTTGTTGGGAACCCAAATGTTGGAAAGAGTGTCATCTTCGGGCTTCTTACCGGGAAATACGTTACTGTTTCAAATTATCCAGGCACAACGGTAGAGATAGCGCAAGGGAATGCTATTATCGGTGATAAAAAGCTTACCATCATAGACTCTCCAGGAGTAAACAGCCTGATCCCAATGAGTGAGGACGAGAAGGTCACGCGGGACATGCTACTGAAGGAGAAACCAGAAACCGTTGTCCTTGTTGCAGATGCAAAAAATCTAAAAAGGGCGATGATGTTACTCATACAGCTTTCAGAGATGGAACTTCCATGCATACTCGACCTGAATATGGAAGACGAGGCAAAGGCAAGAGGTATAGAAATAGACTACCAAAAGCTGAGCACATTGCTCAATATTGAAGTTATCGGCACTGTAGCCCCTCAGAGGAAAGGTATAAATAAATTACGAGAGGCTCTCTTGAAACCACGACTTCCTTCTCTCAAGACATACTACGGTGATGTGATAGAGGAGTATGTAAAAAAAATTTCACGTTTTTTACCCGATGCACATATCTCAAAACGTTCGATAGCATTCATGATACTTTCAGGTGATGAGAGTCTGAAAGACTGGCTCATGACAAATCTTAACAGAGAAAATATTAAATACATAGAGGATTTGAGAGATGAGGCACAGTCAATGCTCAAGGAGCCAATCTCCCATATCATAGGACATATCAGGATAAAGCAGGCAGAGGAGATAAGCAAAGGGGTTCAGAAAATTGCCACTCCGATACCAGGGCTTTTGGCAAAAGGCCTGAGCAGGTTGACAATACATCCTATTTTGGGAATCCCGATACTTCTTCTTGTTGTTTTTGCTTTTTATCTGTTTGTAGGAAGGCTCGGTGCTGGTATCCTTGTTGATTTTTTCGAAAAGATCATATTCGCCAGGTACCTGAACCCTGCAATTGGAAAGGTTATAACAACTATCATACCTCTTGTTTTTCTCCAGGATATGCTTGTTGGTAAGTACGGAATATTTACTATGGCATTAACCTATGCGGTAGGCATCATACTGCCAATAACTGCCACCTTCTTCCTGGCATTTGGCTTTTTAGAGGATAGCGGATATCTTCCAAGGATTGCTGTACTTTCGAACAGGGCATTCAGGGTGCTTGGTCTGAATGGCAAGGCTGTGTTGCCCATGGTTTTAGGTCTCGGCTGCGGCACAATGGCAACAATGACAACAAGGATACTCGAGACAAAGAGGGAGAGGATCATTGCGACATTTCTTATAGCACTGACCATTCCCTGTTCTGCCCAGCTTGGCGTTATATTCGGAATGTTAGGGACACTTTCTATGAGGGTAACAGTCTGGTGGGCAGGCTGTATTATCCTTGTCCTGATAGTCTCAGGCTACCTTGCATCAAAGGTAGTCCCTGGAGAAAGACCTGAATTTTTCATGGAGCTTCCGCCGTTGAGGTTTCCGAGTATGAGGAATATTCTTATGAAAACACTCAGCAGGATTGAATGGTATCTGAAAGAGGCAGTTCCTTTGTTCATCATTGGTACGTTCGTCCTTTTTATACTTGATAAAATTAAGATGCTCGCCTGGTTGGAGTCTGTTTCATCTCCGCTTGTTGTGACATTCCTCGGACTACCTGCGAAGACAGCAGAGGCATTCCTTATGGGCTTTTTAAGAAGGGACTATGGCGCTGCAGGAATGTTTGATTTACAGAGGCAGGGGGTCTTAAATGAAAATCAGGTAATCATAAGTCTCGTCACATTAACACTGTTTGTCCCGTGTCTTGCAAATTTCTTTATGATGATAAAAGAGAGGGGACTGAAGACGGCAGTATTGATGATGGCTATCATCATTCCATTTGCCCTTCTTGTAGGCGGGATACTAAATCTTGTCTTAAACTAATACCTAAACAATATAATTAGCCACAGAGAACACAGAGTTCACAGGGGGAAACAAAATTTTCCTTAATCTTTTTTAAAAATTCTATGCATTTCTCTGTGTCCTCTGTGACCTCGGTGGCTTTTGAAATGTATTTTTCTACTTAAGGCGGACAGTCACATCAAAATTGTATAGAACCCTTCCACCATGCCCGTCGCTTATCTCAATGGTGACAGGATATTTGCCTGACTCCTTTTCTGTAATTTTCCATGTGATTAGGCCACTCGTTTTATCTATAACCATACCTGCTGGTGCTTTCTTCAGGTCATAAGTAAGTGTATCACCATCAGGATCAGTAGCCTTTACCTGATAGGAATAGATATTGTTCTCAAATTTTTCAATGCCATCCCTTAAAGCGTTTGGTGGAGAATTGTATATATGGGTAGCCAACGTTATGGGCTGGCCATAATCGGTACCATCATATGGCGTAATCTTTACAGAAATCTTGTCATCCCGTTTAAATGGTCCCTGGAGGGATGCTCCACTACCAGCAGATTTTTCATTTTTTGACCATTCATACAGAAACGAAACTGCATCCTTGTCTCTATCATTCCCAATGGCATCTACCTTCAATATATCATTACTTTTTGGAGTTTCCGGGACTATTTTTGCCCTCACAATTGCTGGTGGAATATTCTTTATCGTTATCTGATTCGATGCTATTTCCTGTTCTCCTATGAGAACCTTTACCTGAACCGAATCCCCTTTCTTAATCTCAGACGGTCTGAACTGATTGGCTATTGCCCCCTGTACTATCTTTCCATTCACATACCACTGCACCTTTGCTTTCGATACATCAATTGCCTTTGCATTGATAAAAAAGGTTGTCTCACGTGTTGCTTCGAAAGGCTGTATCTCTAATTTCGATGTAACAGTTGTACCTTTCGCAGGGGTAGGGGATGGTGCATGTGTTCCTTGTTGCTTTTCAGAAGAACAGGAGAGTATAAGAGATAAAACCAAAAGGAGCAATAGAAGTCTTGTGAAAACATGTCTGCTTACTTGATAATCCCTCCTTCCCCCCTTTACTAAAGGGGGGTTAGGGGGGATTATTTTCATCGTCCTTTTATCGCTATAGGGCATCACTATTTTTTATAGTGTTCTATAAGGATTTCTGTGACAGACTTGCCATCAGTGCGTACTGTAACCCACTCACCAACCTTGAGATCTTTTAAGGTTGCGGGTTTTTCATGAAAAACCCGCTTTTCCTCATACTGAATAGCGATTCTGCAATTAGGCGCTATCCGATATGTAGAGTTGTCCACAGTTAAAAGGGTATCTGAGACCTTTGTAACCTTGCCATTGTAATAAATATTTTGTGCAAAGAGAGGGGTTGCTATTACGAGTAAGAGTAAAACAATTGATACTTTTCTCATTATCTTGTCCTCCACACTCAATCTATTGACAACCACCTAATCCTCCTACCTTCCAGCCTGTATATCCAGACCTCGGCGCCTTTGGTGCAAGTTCTTCAATCGGCTGTATATCTCCTGTTGAACTCTGTACAAACCCTCTGATCTTTCCTTCTTTTGTCACTGAAATTCCAACAGATGCAGGGAGTCCCGTACCAAGAAGTGCTGACCTTGATACAGTCGGAGTTCCGAGATCCTTCTCTTTCTTAAATACGTAATCTTTATATGCAGTCCCAGTCTCATAATACAATACATACAAATTACTCGTTCCAGCAATAGTACATATATCTCCTCCCGGAACATAGGTTGCGAATATAATAAACCCTCCGAGAATAGCTGGTTTTGTGGTAACCCGCTCACCCTGATGTTGAAGTGTATGCCCTAAAAAGTCAGTTGTTGTTGAGGGCATATTATCGAAATAAATAGCCCAACCATCTTTTGTGGACATAAGGCTCATAAGTTGTGTCCAGTTCGCTGCGCCTGTGACGTTCTGGATAACCCCACCGCCAACATTTACTATAGCCGTCGATACATCCACAAGATTAGTGGTTAAATATGTTGTTGTACAGCTTCCATCCCAGCAGCCATCTTTTATCCCGTAGAATGCACCTGTGTCTGTTTGATTCCTGTCTCCGACTCCGAGAAACTGTCCTGTCCCAAAATAAATCCATAGATTCCCATTCTTATCAATGGTGGCGGCTGGAGGAGCTGTCAAACGTTTGCTTATGTCATCG
>VGWY01000068.1 GCA_016873575.1 Nitrospira sp.
CCTCTTGGGCAATATGAAGGGCGACTACAGAGGCCCCTATGCGATTGGCTAATCTATCTGCATAGGTCAGGGCCATATCAGAATCTGGGTTACAACCCAGCGCGACTAAAATACGTTGGACCAAAGGTTACCTCTTGATAAATTATATAACATCCTAACAGATTTATAACTTAAACAATCTCTTTTGTTTTTATACTGACCTCATACTTAATCGGTAATACTGTTTGAAAAGCTCTTAATGATATAGTGGAATCATGACACGGAAGATTGTTGAGTCATCATCAGCGAAGACCTCAAGATTTCCCTGCACAGCCTGGATAAACTGATAAATAATATTGAGACCCCGACCTTTTACCTCACCCTTTCTGATCTGTTCGATATTCTCTTCCGGTATCTTTCCTGTATTACGGATCTCAAAACAGGCCATCTTTCCATTTCGATAGCTCTTAATGGACAACTTTCCTCCTTCTTCAGGTATAGCCTTCGTAGCATTGTTAAAGAGATTATCCAGAACGCGCTCAAATGCAAATGGAGAACAATTAATCAATAAGCCGGTTTGTAATTCATCTTTGATAAGTTTGATGTTGGTCCTTTTCTGCTCTCTGATTGCCTCTTCATTTATCCTGAAACGACTCTTCAGGAACTCTGTGAGGTCAATGACCCTTTCACGGCCTTCAATATTAGGATAGATGGCAAGCTCCTGCATCCTGACAGTCTCATTCGCAACGATATCAAGATATTCAGCAATCGTATCTTTTACTTTCGCGATATCTTCTGTTTCGAGGAGTCTTTTCGCCCTTTTAGCAAACCCTGCAATTGCAATAGTAGGGTTCTTAAAGTCATGTAAAACATCATCAAGTTTCTCAATCCTCAGTGCCTTCATGATCTCTTTCCCAAGAAAACTTAAGAGTTCAATCTCCTGTTCTGTAAAATACTGGCGACGGTCTGTGGCATAAAAAACCAAGAAATAATTGATTTCATTCCTGGCCTTCAGAGGAATTAATAACACGGAGTTGACATTATGCTCGGATGCAAATCTTTTCAATCCTTCACTTGACAAGAGGCTCTGTAAAGGGTCTTTAATCAGTATGTAGGAAGAATTAATCCTCTCATATTCATAATCATCGTGTTTTTCTGTGCCATTGATTAAGGCGTCAAGATAAGCATGTTCTTTAATGACAAAGACATGCCCTATCTCATGTCTTCCCAGTCCTACAGGGTATTCAAGCTCAATCTGAACATGCCGCCTGTCAGGCGTTATAGAGAAGAGAGAACAACTCTGAATCTGCATGATTCCCGACAGTTCTGAAATCATCATACTGAAGACATCCTTCATCTTGATTCCTTCCCGATGACTGAGTTTTACAAATATCTTCTCTACGATCTTTTCTTTCTGGAGGTTCAGTTTCTGGAGGTTGAGAATACGCTTTTTTGCCAACACATGACTAACCCGCCTTGATAGTAACTCGGCATTTGTTACCTCGAGAGGATCAAATTCTTTGTCTATCTCTTTGTAGTAGATTTGAATAGTACCCTGAATATCAGGTTCATTCTCCAGAAACCCGGGGATATTGATTGGCACCGCCATAAGAGAGTTAAGACCGAGTTCCTTGACTATGTCCTTATTTCGATAGTCAGGTTCTAACATGATATTCGGGACAAGATAACTTTTCCCGCTCCTGATGACCTTGCCAGCGACCGTCTTCTCAATAGGTATACTTTGCCGTCTGCCGGTCTCTTTATATTGATATGAACCAAAGGCAACGAGTCTGCCTGTCTCGGGATCGAAAATACGGATGGAGGCTGCTGCTGCATGGAGAAACTCGACAATCTTTTTTGCAGCGGTCTCGAGTATCTCCTTCCAATCAAGGGTCGGACTAATCCCTATGACTTCCTCTACCATCTGGACGAGTTCTTTTACATGTGCTGAGATACAATGCTTTCGCAGATATACTGCGAGTTCGTTTATCTCCTGCTCGGATAAATGATATTTAATAACTGATGGACAGGACTTCAGGCATTGTATTAATTTTTTATCCATGGCATTCCAGTAATTGTAACATTTTTCAATAATATCAAAGAGAGGTGTACTTCTTCAAGCATAGAGAATGAAGAATAGAAAATGCCTGTGCATATGCACAGGCATTTGTAAAAATCCCCCTCAACCCCCCTTTAGTAAAGGGGGCAAGGGGGGATTAGATTAATGAGCCTTCTTAGTACTAACTGCCTTGGGCAGCTCTATCGTTTCTACTTCACCTGTTGCAAGGCTGTATTCACCTGCAACAACCTTCAACTTCCCTTCGTGCACAAGGTGATTAATAATCTTGCTCTTCATAACATCCTTATATACATTCTTTACATTTTCCTTGATGGCTGTTTCAAGGATTTCATCATGGCTACCACCCTTTTTCTTTGCAGCCATAGCAGCAGGCATAATCTTGCTGACTATTGCACCGATATTCCCCTCGGGTTTTCCTTTTGCTTCGAGTGTTGCAGCAACAGCACCGCATTTCGAATGTCCGAGTATAACTAAAAGTGGAGAATTCAGATGTTCGGCAGCATATTCAATGCTTCCTAATGCTATAGGGTCAACGACATTCCCTGCAACCCTGACAACAAAAACATCTCCAAGACCCTGGTCAAAAAGGAGTTCAGGGGCAACCCTCGAGTCAGAACAGGTTAATACAATTGCAAAGGGTTTCTGTCCTTTTGCTAATTCTTTTCTCTTTGCATCACCAAGGTCTTTCTGAGCTAAATTGCCTGATACAAACCGTTTGTTGCCATCCATGAGCTTTGTCAGGGATTCGTCACCTTTTTCAAGACCTGCAACAACAAAACCTGCAAAAACTATGACGATAAGTAAACCGATAAGAACTCTAAACCGCTTCATAAATCTTCATACCTCCGTTCATGAATATTTTGGAACCCTCAAAGAGGGTTTATTGCGGAATTCAGTTGCCTTTAATATCCCACCTCCCTTCATCTCCGTTTCTGTCATTCTGGCTTGTCCAGAATCCTTCCGACTTGTTCGGAATCAAAGAAAGATTCCCGACAAGCGGGAATGACATATGGTTGAGTATGACTCCGAATAAGTTGAATATTTATGCAGCTTTTGGCTTTCCCTTCTCTGAAGCGGATGCAAAGACCTCAGCCGCATTAAAAGTACCATCTATTGCCTGAACTGGGCATTTTGCTGTGCAGATGCCACAGCCAATACATCTTGTCTGATCAATGGTATGTTTTTTCTTTTTTTCCCCTGAGGCTGCATCAACAGGACATACCTTTATGCATATCTGACAACCGATGCAGTTATCCATAACGAATGCCTTTGATCTCCGGGGGATAAAATCAGTGATTGCCTTTGTTGGACATTTTGAAACACAGAGGCCACAAACCTTGCATTTATTAAGATCAATTCTTGACAGGTTATTTTCGACAGATGGGGCATCAAAAGGACAGACCTTCACACAGATACCACATGCAATACAGCCAACCTGGCAATTATTCTTAGTGATAGCCCCTTTATCCTTTGAGTGGCAGGCAACAAGAACTGCCTTACATGTTGTAAGAACCTCGATAACCTTTTTCGGACATGCTTCCTCGCACTTTCTGCAGCCTGTACATTTTGTGATGTCCACAAATGGGAGGTGGTCTTCTGTCATGTGGATCGCATTGAACGGGCATACCTTTTCACATGTTCCATAACTGAGACATCCGTAAGCACATTGCTTGTCTCCGCCACCGGCGAGGATAGCAGCCCTGCAGTCATGAATACCTTCATATTTGAATTTCTTTACTGATCTGCTCCATCCCCCCTGGCACATAATCCGCGCAAAAAGAGGTTCTCTTGCCTCTGCAATTTTTCCGGTAATCTGCGCAACAGCATTTGCAACTGGAACCTTTCCTGGCGCACAGAGGTTAGGAGCAATATCAGGATTTGTTGCAACAGCCTCTGCATATCCCTGGCATCCTCCAAATCCACATGCACCGCAGTTTGCACCAGGAAGCACATCCCTTACACGCTCAACCTTTGGGTCAACCTTTACAGCAAACTTCTGTGCAGCAAGAGCAAGGCTAATGCCAAATACTATACCCAATCCCCCAAGGAATAAGAATGCAAAGGTTAAAAGTTCTTTAACATTGATAGGGCCTGATACATCAATCTCCCCACCAACACCTGCAAGAGAAGTTGTGGCGCTAAACAACGATAGAATGAGGATGGAAATGCTTATTCTCAATGTAATCAATTCTTTATTATTCATAAAATCTCCCCTTCCCCCTCTTTGCCAAAGAGGGGTTTAAGGTAATGTTTTTGTAAAATATAGAGAGCAAGATCCTCCTTTGTAAAAGGGGGAGAGGGGGATTTCATAGATTTAATTTTCTTTACCTGCATCCTGTATCGTGCATCCTGCATCTTGTATCTTTCATTACAATTTAATCAACCCCGAAAATCCCAGGAATGCCAGGGCTATTAATCCAGTTAATATAAACGAGATTGGTAATCCCTGAAAAGACCTTGGAATATCTGATAGCTCAAGTTTTTCTCTTATACTTGCCATTATGATCATTGCAATGCTAAAACCAATACCAGAGCCGAGGCCGAAGACAATACTCTGGATAAAGTTGTATGATTCAGCCACATTCACTAAGGGAACAGCAAGTATGATACAGTTCGTTGTGATAAGCGCAAGGTAGATACCGAGCTTATAATACAATCCTGGAGATACCTTTTTCATGATGGTATCAGCAGCCTGTACAAAACCTGCTACAACCCCTATGAAGATAACAATCTCAAGAAATCCGAGACCGAGGGGTGTCATGATAAACTTATAGATGACCCAGTTTAACGCTGCGCTTATGACCATAACAGATGTGAAAGTAACGCTCATCCCAATGGCAGTTTCCATCTTCCTTGTTACTCCAAAGAAGATACACAGACCGAGGTATCGCGTAAAGACAAAGTTATTTATCAGGGAAGCTGCAATAAAAAGTTCAAACAGTTTTGAAAATTCCATAATTTTAAATTTTGAATTTTTTAATGGCCTCCACCGGCGCCACTTGCTCCTTTACCACCAAAGAATTTCATATCTATCCAGTTAAAAAATCCCATCAGTATTCCCACAGCAAAAAACCCTCCTGCGGGGAGAATCATAATCAGGAGGGGTTTTGTGGGGACAATAGGGATGCCCCATAAGGATCCTCGCCCCAGGAGTTCTCTGAAAAATCCTATGATCACCAGTGCAAGGAGGAATCCTGTTCCCATGCCCAGGCCATCAAAAAATGAGGGGACCACCTTATTCTTGCTTGCAAATAACTCAGACCTCGAAAGTATGATAGCAAAAGCAACGATCAGTTTTATGTAGAGTCCCATCTGTGCATAGACATCACGGACATAGGCAGCCATTACGAGATCAGTAACAGTAACCCATGTGGCGATGATGAACATGTATGAGGGAATCCTGACCTTTGGATGTATGAATTTTCTCAGGAGTGATGTTGTAACGTTTGCCATTGTCTGAACAAAGAGTACGGCGATTCCCATAAGGAATCCATTTTTTACTGAATTTGTTACAGCAACTGCAGGGCAAAGACTTAATGCGAGTCTGAATACAGGATTTTCTCCAAATATGCCATTTTTTAAAAGCTGCCAGTAGCTCATTTGATTGCTCAATCTGTGACCCCTGTATATTTTTCTTTGAGAAACTTCATGGCTTCCTTTACTCCATTGCCAACCGCACGGCTTGAGATTGTTGCTCCTGAGATGGCCTGAATCTTATCAGTGCCTTCTGCCTTTACAATTTCTATCTGTTCGAGAGACTTGCCTTCAAATTGCTTCCTGAAATATTCCTTTTCAATCTCATCACCAAGCCCTGGTGTCTCACTGTGGCTGAGTATATTTATCGCCTTTATTTTCATGTCCTTCCCTGTTGCAATAAGGATATTGATGTAACTTGAATATCCCTTTCCGTATGTCGATATGAGGTATCCTGTTGTTTCACCTGACTTTTTGCATTCGAAGTATTTCCCTTGTTTGCCAGATACATCCCATTTGCCAGCTTCGATTATATCATCAGCCTCTGGCATCATCTTTTGCCTTGCCTCTTTTTCTTCCCTTTCCTTTGCTATTTTTATAATCGGGGCTGTTCGGGCAAAGACACTTGTCATGATGATACCAGCAACGATAAACATAACGACCAGGCTCGATGTTATTTTCATCATGTCCTTCATTTCGTCTTTACCTTTACTGCTCCAAAAACCTTTGATCTCATACTTCTGTCAATAAGCGGAGTAAAACAGTTCATCAGGAGGATAGCAAACATCACACCCTCAGGATACCCTCCCTTGAGCCTTATAAGCATTGTGAGTGCACCACAGCCGATGCCAAATAGTATCTGCCCCGTTTTTACCGATGGGCATGTCACATAATCTGTTGCCATAAAGAATGCACCCAGGATAAGGCCACCACTGAGTAAATGAAGGAGCGGATCCCCAGTAAAGAGGCCTGTACCCTTGCCACCAAAGATCCATGCAAGCACTGCTACTGTTCCTAAAAATGATGCTGGAATGTGCCAGGTTATATATCTTTTGTAAAGCAAGAATGAGGCACCGATTAATAAGGCTATGATTGATGTCTCTCCAATAGAGCCTGACCGGTGACCAATCAGGAGCTGTGTATAAAGGTTGACCCTGTCGCCAAAAACCTCGATCAATCTTCCAGTTCCTTCTTCCTTTAATATGCCAAGTGGTGTTGCTGTCGTTTTTGCATCGAATGCCAGAAATGCCGCTGTCGGCTCATTCCATATTGTCATTGCCCTTGGCCACGACGCCATGAGAAATACTCTTCCAATAAGGGCAGGATTAAATATGTTATACCCGAGTCCTCCAAAAAGCTGTTTTGTTATCACAATAGCGACAAAAGAGCCTATGATTGGTACATGGAGAGTAAACGGGTTCAATGACCAGAGGGATGCGGGAAGATTCAAGCCAAGCAGCAGCCCTGTCAGGAATGCACTTCCGTCACTGATGGTTATCTTTTTCTTCATAGCTTTTTGTACGAAATATTCAGAAAGTATCGAAGAGATAATACAGAGTGCAGTAACAAACAGTGCCCGTGGTCCAAAAAAATAAATAGCCATGACAAAGGCAGGGAGGAGGGACAGGCTTACTGTCCACATAATATGGCTTACCGTCTCTTCACTCCTGATATGCGGACTGACAGATACAATGACAGTATTTTCTTTCATGGCTTTGTCAAGGATTTAGCGAGTCTTATAAATTGCACTATTGGCCTTTTTGAAGGGCATACATAGGCACATGAACCGCACTCGAAACAGTCCCATAAGTTATATTCTTTAGAACCTTCGTAGAAGCCCTTTTCTGAATAGATGCTGAGCATTGAAGGCATAAGACCCATAGGGCATACATCAATACACCTTCCACACCTGATGCATGGACCGAACTCTTCTGTGTGGACTACCTTGTCTTCTGGCAGAACAAGGATGCCAGAGGTGCCTTTTGTGACAGGCATGTCAAGGGAAGACAGGGCAAATCCCATCATAGGGCCTCCTGCTATTATCTTTCCTGTACTATCTTTCAAACCACCGCATTCTTCAATAAGCTGTGAGATGGGTGTACCTATTTTTACCAGCAGATTCTTTGACTCTCTCACGCCCTCACCTGTTACAGTAACAACCCTTTCTATCAGAGGCTTACCATATCGAACTGCCTCATATATCGCAAATGTGGTACTCACGTTCTGTACAACCACACCCACATCCATGGGAAGTCCTCTTGCCGGGACCTCTCTCCCCGTAATTGCCTTGATGAGCATCTTTTCAGCCCCTTGAGGATATTTGACCTCTAAGGCATGAACCACGATTTCAACATCCTGAGTTTCACTTGCTGCTTTTCCCATCGCTCTTAACGCTTCTGGTTTGTTGTTCTCTATACCGACAAATCCTTTATTGATACCGAAGACCTTCATGAGGACCTTGAGGCCTTCGATGATCTCATGCGGTTTTTCAAGCATCAGTCTGTAGTCAACGGTTAAATATGGTTCACACTCAGCACCATTGATAATGACGGTATCGATAGGTTTTTCCTTTGGAGGTGAAAGTTTTACTATGGTTGGGAATGCTGCACCACCAAGGCCGACTATTCCAGCAGCCTTGATTTTCTCCTTTAGTTCATCTGAAGAAAGGTTCGCATAGTCCGGGTTATCCTTTAAGATAGCCCATTCCTCTTTCCCATCGTTTTCTATAACAATTGAGGGAACCATTCTCCCCATGACATTCGGGAATTCTCCCATTGCAATTACCTTTCCTGATACAGATGAATGGACCGCTGCTGATACAAATCCTCCTGGTTCTCCGATCATTTCACCTTTTTTTATTTCCTGTCCGATCGTTACAACAGGTTTACAGGGTGCTCCTATATGCTGGCTTAATGGGATTGCAACTGTCCTGGGAGGCCTGGCTTCTCCTATTGGTTTGTCTTTTGTTAATTCTTTTCTGTCAGGCGGATGTATTCCACCCTTAAATGTTAAAAGACCCAAAAAATTCCCCTTTATAAAAGACAAAAAAGTAGATGCAGCTTTAAAACTGTAATTATTACCACACGATTTATCGTCAAGTCAAGATTTTATCAGATGTTTGTCAGATGTTGAAAAATAGAGTAGACAATCTAACACCCTGATATGTTTGTCATTGCGAGCACCAGAAGGGTGCGTGGCAATCTCTTTGCAAAAAGGCGAGATTGCTTCGTTTCACTCGCAATGACAGTTTCTATCTCTATTTTTGGGCAGATGGTATAATGAACTTCCTAAGGCAACTTTCCAGTGAACAGGTTTGAATCCAAGAGTAAGCCGTGTTATTTCCATGTCGAGCACAGAATATTTTGGTCTTTTTGCCGGCCTTGGGAATTCATCTGTTGTGACAGGGATTACCTCTGTCTTGAGACCTGAAACCCTGACAATCTCCTTGGCAAAATCAAACCAGCTTATGCCTCCATCTGTCTCATCAGTGAGATGGTAAATTCCATAAGCACCACTCTCAATAAGTTTCCGAATGCCTTCTGACAGTTGCATAGTTGATGTTGGGGCGCCTATCTGGTCATTGACAATCCTTATAACGGGCCTTTCTTTTGAAAGTCTGAGAATGGTCAGAACAAAATTATTTCCCCTTATACTGTAAAGCCAGCTTGTGCGTATGATATAGAATTTATCTAAAATCCATTGGATGTATTTTTCTCCTGCAAGTTTTGATTTGCCATAGACATTGATTGGATTCGTATTATCAAACGGGGTATAGGGGTTATCATTTTCACCGTCAAAGACATAGTCAGTGCTTATATGACAGAGTGGTATCTTTGCATCAGCGCAGGCTATGGCAAGGTTCTGAACTCCGATACCATTGACAAGAAATGCCTGCTCCCTCTCTTCCTCAGCCTTATCTACCCTTGTATATGCAGCACAGTTAACAACTAAATCAGGGGTGGAATTCTTTAGAACAGTATATACAGAATCCCTGCTTGTGATATCAAGGTCTTCTTTGGCTAAAGGAATGACATCATGTCTTTCCTTCAGCACAGGTATTAAATCCTGTGCAAGCATACCATTCCCGCCGGTAACCAGTATCTTCACCCTGTTAGAAAGTCCCATGCTTTCTAATGGGGGTCATCTTCCCCAGAAACCTTTACTCTCACTTGATAGCCTCTCCTTTAATGGTTTCCACCACCACTCATTTTCTTGATACCACTGTATTGTCTTTTCAATGCCTCCCGTTATTCTCACCAAAGGCCTCCAGCCAAGTTCAGATGCTATCTTCGCATTATCGAGTGCATATCTGAAGTCATGACCTGGTCTGTCCTTTACGAACGTAATATAGCTTTCATCCTTCCCCATTATGTTGAGTACCTCTCTTGCAAGGGCTATATTCTTTGTCTCTCCGTCTCCACCAACATTATAGATCTCGCCAGACTTCCCCTTATGCAGGATTGTGTCTATTGCCCTGCAGTTATCCTCGACATAGAGCCAGTCCCTGACATTTTCTCCTTTCCCATAAATTGGAATAGGCTTTCCCCACAGGATATTCGTAATCATGAGTGGAATAAACTTTTCAGGGAATTGATACGGTCCGTAATTATTGGATGGTCTTACAATGATAACCGGAAAGTCGTGAGTCTCATAGTAAGCACGAGCTAAAAGGTCAGCAGATGCCTTTGAGGCTGAATATGGTGAATTGGGTTTGAGAGGGCTTTCTTCAGTGAACTTACCACTCTCACTCAAAGTTCCATATACCTCGTCTGTTGATATATGAATGAACCTTTTTATTCCATACTCCTTTGCTATCCCATAAAGAAGGTGAGTCCCTAAAATATTTGTCTTGAGAAATGGCTGTGCATCTACAATGGATCGGTCTACATGACTCTCTGCTGCAAAATGTACCACACCATCCATTCCTTCCATAAGCGATTTAACTGTAGTGGCATCTTCAATCCTTCCATGCACGAAACGATACCTCGGACTTTTTTCTATATCACGCAAGTTTTCAGGATTGCCTGCGTATGTGAGGGCATCAAGGTTTATAATCTCGTAATCAGGGTATTCTTTGAGAATATATCTGATGAAGTTAGAGCCTATGAATCCACAGCCGCCTGTTACAAGGAGTTTCATCTATTCAATCCTGAATGGACTTTCTAAGTTATTCTCATACCTTACTTCGTCTACCATATCCTTTCTGCCCCAGCCTCCATATAACCTGTCAGGGAAATTCAGTACCATCCCGTCACTTTCACCAACATTCTGATAAGCATGGACAACACCAGGAGGCACAACTACAATAAGGTTCTCTCCTGTATGAATGATTTTTTTGTTCTGATATGTGATAGAGTCCTTTCGATTATCCCAAAGATAAAGCTTGAAATTTCCCATGAAGCAGAAATAATCTGTCTGTTCTCTATGTTCATGTGGCCCTCTGACAACCTGCGGATGCGTTATTGAAAGATAGCCCATCTGTGGCTCAAAACCTCCTGACAGTTCATCTTTCCTGAAAAGCTCAGAAAGCCAGCCACGATTATCAACGTGTGGCATCACATTCTTAATAACAACACCCTCTATCTCACCGTTTATGAACATATCACTCCATATGACTATCTGAAAGTGCTGACTGTTTTGGAGATGTATTTTCTTTTAGAAGTCTCTCCTTGCGCCTTTTGAATAACTCATCTGTGGGGTTTCCGTTAAGGAGTGAATTCATAAAAAAACATACCATAAATGGAAGTTTTTGTAAATAATTGTAGATAAAAATATAAGGTTCTTTCGTAAAAAAGTTGAAAAGCATTCTAACCCTACAACGACATTTAAAAGAATTATAAATTGACAATTAGAGCATAATCTGCAAGAATATAAAGAAACTTCAAAGGAGGCAGATTATGCTACCGAGTTGCCGGATTGAAGGAG
>VGWY01000069.1 GCA_016873575.1 Nitrospira sp.
TTGTTTCTCTAACGTTCATTAGCTCTCCTTCTGTGTAATTTTTTGAGGCAACAAATTTTACCAGAAGGAGAGCTGATTTACTTCAAAAAAATTCACTCATTTTGTAACTTTTGCAAGACCCTATATTGATATAAGATAGTGAAATGTTTACCGGTATCATAATAGAGATGGGCGAAGTAATTGCTGCTGAGAAGAAGGGAAGCGTTCTCCGTCTTGCTCTCAAGGCAAATGAGATTACAAAAGATGCGAGGGTAGGTGACAGTATCTCTGTCAATGGGGTATGTCTCACCTTAGTCGAGATAAAAGGTAATGTTATGAAATTCGATCTTTCTGACGAAACACTGAGGGCGACAACACACGGACAGTTGAAATTAGGTGACCGTGTAAACCTCGAACCTTCTCTGAGGCCTGATTCAAAGCTCGGGGGGCATTTCGTCTCCGGACATGTGGATGGTACAGGAAGGATAAGGTCAAAAAAGGATTTGGGGAATGTCCTTGAGATAGAGATTGAGGCACCTGAAAATATCATTCATTTCCTCGTTGAAAAAGGCTCAGTTGCTGTAGATGGGATTAGCCTTACTGTTGTTCATGTCCTCAAAAACAGTTTTACCGTTGTGATTATTCCACATACAGTTAGGATTACCACAATTGGATTGAAAGGCCCCGGTGAACCAGTGAATATTGAGGTTGATATTATTGGCAAGTACGTTGCAAGATTTTTAGGCAGGGAAAACGATAGAGATTCGAGGCTTATGCAGACCCTTATGGAAGAAGGATTCCTTAACAGATAGGATTCGAGGAGTAAGGGTAGGAAGGATTAGATATGGAAAAATATAAATTCAATTTGATTGACGAAACCGTAGACGATATAGCAAGCGGTAGAATGGTTATCCTCGTTGATGATGAAGATAGAGAAAACGAGGGCGATCTGTGTATGGCAGCAGAGAAGGTTACACCGGAGGCGATTAATTTTATGGCAAAGTATGGAAGGGGACTCATCTGCCTTTCACTGACTTCTGAGCGCATAGGAGAACTAAAGCTTCCAATGATGACAGATGAAAATACTTCAACGTTTGGTACTGCCTTTACTGTTTCCATAGAGGCGAAAAAGGGTGTTACAACCGGTATTTCAGCAGCAGATAGAGCAAGGACAATCCTAACCGCAATTGACCCGAAGACAAAACCGGATGATCTCGCAAAGCCAGGCCATGTGTTTCCCCTTAAGTCAAAGCCAGGAGGAGTACTGCAGAGGGCTGGGCAGACAGAAGGATCTGTTGATCTGGCAAGGCTTGCAAGACTGTATCCCGCGGGTGTTATCTGCGAGATAATGAGCGAGGATGGAACAATGGCAAGGGTCCCTGAGCTTATGGAATTCGCAAAAAAACATAATCTCAAGATAGTCACGATAAAAGACCTTATTAAATACAGAATGCGGACAGAATCATTTGTAAGGCGACTTGCAACAGTAAAGATGCCCACAGAGTACGGGGGTGAGTTTACTGCTATCGCCTACACAAATGAAGTTGACAATAATACCCATATTGCCCTGGTTAAAGGTGAGATTAAGCCTGAAGATGAAGTACTTGTAAGAGTCCATTCACAATGTCTTACTGGCGACGTTTTTGGTTCAAAAAGATGCGACTGCGGAGAACAATTACACAGGGCAATGGAGATGGTGAAAAAAGAAGGGAAAGGGGTTATTCTCTACATGAGACAGGAAGGAAGAGGTATCGGCCTGATGAATAAACTGAGGGCATATGAACTGCAGGATAAAGGTCTTGATACCGTTGAGGCTAACATAAAGCTTGGATTCAAGCCTGACCTGAGAGACTATGGCATAGGTGCACAGATACTCGTTGACATCGGAGTAAGGAAGATGAGGCTTATGACAAATAATCCAAAGAAGATTGTTGGACTTGAAGGATATGGACTCAAAGTAGTAGAAAGAGTCCCTATCGAAGTAAGGCCGCATGAGAAAAATATAACCTATCTCATGACCAAAAAGAAAAAGTTCGGACATATGCTGGATAATGTGTAACGAAAAGGATTCAAGGGATCCAGGATTAAAGTGGTCGAGTGAAAATCTTTAAAAAGAATTCTTGGATACTATTAGAGAAGGGGGTTTTATGAAAATCATTGAGGGTGAGCTTCAGGCAAAAGGTTTGAAATTCGGTATTGTAATGAGCAGGTTTAATGATTTCATTACCAGTAAGCTGCTTGATGGTGCAGTAGATGCACTCTTAAGGCATGGGGCAAAAGAAGAGGATATAGATATTGTGAGGGTTCCAGGCTCTTTTGAGATCCCGATGGTTGCTAAAAGGATGGCTTTAAAGGGCACATATAATGCAATCATATGTCTCGGAACAATCATCAGAGGAGCAACCCCACATTTTGAATATATTGCAGCCGAGGCGTCGAAGGGTATTGCTTCAGTATCAATCGAAACCGGCTTGCCTGTGGCATTTGGCATTATCACTTCTGATACCATAGAGCAGGCAGTTGAAAGGGCTGGCACAAAGAGTGGCAACAAAGGATGGGATGCTGCAATAACAGCCATTGAAATGGCACAACTCCTCAAAAAGTTATGAGTTATGAGCTACGAGTTTCGAGTAAATACCGAATTAAAAAATACAAAACGTATACTACGAACTTAAAACAAATTTTATCACTCATCACTCATCACTCATTACTCGTTACTGTGTTATGAAACGTCGCAAGTCGAGGGAGTATGCACTGCAGATTTTGTTCCAGATCGATTTACAAGGGAAAAGGATTAATGGTAAAGAACTTGAAGAATTCTGGGCAGACAAACAAGAGGGTGAGGACATTAAGGAATTCACTGAGGATCTTGTCAATGGAACTGTAAACAGGCTTGACGAAATAGATTCGACCATTGAAAATGTTGCAAAGAATTGGTTAATCAAAAGGATGGCGGTAGTTGACAGGAATATACTACGCTTTGCAGCTTATGAAATACTCTACAGAAATGATATCCCGTCTGCTGTTACAATCAATGAGGCAATAGAAATAGCAAAAAAATTTTCCTCAAAAGATTCTGCTTCTTTCATTAATGGAATCCTTGACCGTCTTGCAAAAGAGGCAGGAAAAGCCTGATGCTCTATGCCGTACTTTCCGATGTCCATTCAAACCTCGAGGCACTCAAAGCGGTTCTGGATGACGTAGGGCAAAGAAAAATAAAGAATGTTCTCTTCATTGGAGACTCGGTAGGATACGGCCCTGATCCGAATGAATGCTTAGAGCTTCTCTCAGGGAAGTGTAAAACCATCCTTGCAGGGAACCATGATTGGGGTGTAATTGGACAAACAGATATTACCTATTTCAATGAATATGCAAGAGCAGTAATAGAGTGGACACGAGGCGTTCTAACAGAAGAAAATAAAGAAACTCTTCAATCATTCCCGGTACAAAAAGAGATCACAAAAGGAAACATCTTTCTTGTGCATTCAACTCCCAGAGAACCTGAGGAATGGCACTACCTTTTGACACTCTGGGATGCAGAGATAAATTTTCATTATTTTGATGGTACATTTTGTTTCCTCGGACATACTCATCAGCCGTTCATTATCGAGCGGCTTCCATCAGGCGAACTTCTTACCTATAAGAAGTCAGTACGTATAGGGAAAAGTGCACGGTATATCATTAATGCGGGAAGTGTTGGGCAACCCCGCGATGGAGATCCAAGGGCATGTTATGCAATTATTGATGATGATCACATTGAAATCGTGAGAGTTCCCTATGATTTCGAGACTGTGCAGAATAAGATGAGGACGGCAAATCTTCCCTTCCCCCTTATCGATAGACTTCCATGGGGAAGATAGTCTAAATCAAAAGATAACAATTAACCACAGAGTTCACAGAGAAAGACAGAGACAAAGTTTCTAAAAAGAATCATATTTTTTCTCTGTGGCTTATCATAAGGATTTTAGATGTTAACTGGCGGAGAGGCAGGGATTCGAACCCTGGGTGGAGTTACCCCCACAACGGTTTTCGAGACCGCCCCATTCAACCACTCTGGCACCTCTCCATCGTTTATTACTATAAATCAACAGGTTTTATATTAACAATATGGTTGATTCTCTATAGGCTCTTCACATATAGTAAGTGGTGTTAAACAGTTACTTCTCTATCAAAGGCATTACAGTTTTGATGCGTTGAACTTTTTTAGTGAAATGGGAGACAGTTCATCTGAATGAATATTGCAACGAGCAGAAGTATAAAATGAACTTCAAGAGAATACTCTTCTTTATCGCTTTTTCTATAACATGTTTATGTATCGTGAGCTGTGTGAGTAGACAATGTGTAAAGCGCTATTTTAACAAGGACCAGTTGCTGACGGTCAAAAAAATTGCTGTGTTTCCTTTTTGCGGAATCAACGGAGATTTTGTTGCTGATTCAATTACTCAGTGTTTAGGCATGAAGTTTCATGATATTGAGATCATTGAACAAACAAAAGTCTTGCAACTCATGGAAGAATTAGATTTAGATGCAAATGCAGTATGGAAAATGAAGAAAGAGGCACTGGCAAGAATTGGAAGGATATTGGGAGTGGAGGGAGTTGTTATCGGAAGAGTTGAGTGGTTTACAAGAGATGCTTATGGGCATTATCCGAGTGAATATTATGGATATTATGGACGCGATCCGGGAAAATATTATGGCATCTTTCCATATGATTATTGGGGAACGTGTACGTATTTTACAATCCGCATGAAGATGATCCATTCAGAAACGGGGAAAACCGTGTTGCACTTAGAAACTATAGAACCGAAATATTATTTGAGTTATCAAGTTGATAAATTATGCGAAGATATAAATAATTTGTGATACATCATCTTCTTGCCTTGAAAAACCTCTGTAAGATGTCTGAACATTCTTCTTCAAGAATACCTGATACAACCTCAATCTGATGGTTCAGCCTTCCGTCTGAAAGTAGTTTGTAAAGACTATCCACAGCTCCGGCCTTTTCATCCTTACAGCCATAGACAAGCCTGCCAAGCCTTGCATTTAACATCGCCCCTGCACACATAATACAAGGCTCTTTAGTCACATAAAGCGTTGCATTTGTAAGCCGCCAGTTTTTGGACTTATCTGCGCCAATCCTTAAGGCAAGAATCTCAGCGTGTCCTGTTGGGTCCTGAGACGTTTCACGCTGGTTATGAGCTTTTGCAACAATATCTCCGTCTTTTACGAGAATAGCGCCCACAGGAACTTCTTCTTCAAGAAAGGCACGTTTTGCCTCTTCCAGAGCCAGCCTCATAAAGTATGTATCATCGTTCTTATTCATGAATCACTTGAATCGAAAGACTTTGTCCATTTAAACAATTTTCTTTCAAGACTGTCAATAAAATGAATTGCATAAAATGAATTGCATCAAGTAATCTCTTCTATTCACTATCAATAAAATCTGGATTTCTTATCATAACTATAGCTACAATGAAAACCTATAAAAAGCGGAACATTTATGAGCCTTTTGCTCGCAAAGTGATATGAAAATGTCACCCTGAATTTATTTCAGGGTCTCAAGAGATGCTGAAATAAGCCTGCCCTGAAGAGATTCTGAACCAAGTTCAGAATGACACTTTCAGGGTTCAGCATGACGGATTAGAGGTGTATTCAGATGAAACAGGATGATGCAATCTTTTTCAAAAAGTGGTTCTCTGATTACTGCAAATCATTCTATTTACCTGATAGAGAGGATCAGAAGAACATCCATCTGAAAGAACAACATACCTTTTACGTATGTAAAAACATTATAGAGATAGCCAGAGGATTAGCTCTCAGTGAAAACGAGATACGGCTGGCTGAGACGATAGCCCTTTTCCATGATGTTGGACGATTTCCCCAGTATGCACAATACAAAACATTCAGGGATAGTATTTCGGTCAACCACGGGCTTCTGGGAGCACAAACACTCCTTGAGGAAAAAGTCCTTCACCCATTACCTGACAATGAACAGGAATTGATTGTTCAGGCAGTAAAATTTCACAATGCCTTTTCTGTACCAAAAACAGAACAAGATGATATTGTCTTCTTCATTAAATTAATACGGGATGCAGATAAACTGGATATATGGCGCGTATTCATAGAATATTATGAAGGCAATGAGGAAGACAGGGCATCTGCAGTTGGTCTTGGATTGCCTGATATCCCTGAGTATTCAGAGAATGTCCTCTCATGCTTGTACAAAGGACAAATGGTAACCCTTTCAAAAACAAAGTCATTGAATGATTTTAAACTTTTACAACTTTCATGGATTTATGACCTGAACTTTAAACCTTCCTTTCAATTACTTTTAGAAAGAGATTATATAGACAGGTTTATTGCAAAGTTGCCACAAACTGAGGATATTTTCAGGGTATCATTCTTGTTGAAAAAATTTGTGCAAAAGAAGTTACCCTAATCTTGCAAATAATCCTTCAGCTTTTCTTTCAGGGAATCTGGCCAAACATCTTCGTAGAGAAACGCATTGACTTCTTCCTTTGTGAGGGACTGCTTTATTTCTAAGGGAAAATTCCTCAATATATGCATCCTTACAGGGTCTGGTTTTTTGGGAGAAGAATTATCTTCCATAACGCCTCCTTCGTACGCCTTTGTTGCTGATTTGAAGATAGTGTAACATAGTTATTAAGGAGTTCATAAGTAAAACCCCATCAAAGGCACGTTTCTGTCATGCCGGCTTGTCCGGCATCTTTCTTCATGAAGAATTCCCGACAAGCGGGAATGACATCAAGGAGGCCTTACTTGTGACCGCATTAGTAAACCTGTATTATTCATAAAAAGTCTCAAGTATTGAATGCACTGTAAGGGGAAATTAACGATTGCTGAGTGAAATCTTATCTGAAGTAGAATACATCAGTTTGCAGCCGTATTGATCCCCCAGGTTACATGCCTTTTGAAAATCTGATAGTGCCTTTCTATATTTGGCTATTTGCAAGTATGCACGACCTCGATTGACAAAATGACGGGATGTAAAAGATTGATAACCTATAACCTCGGAAAAATCTCGAATGGATCTCTCATATTGTCCTGATTTATAATACGCAAGTCCTCTATATTCGAGGTAATCGGGATTATCAGGATTCATCTGTATTGCTTTATTGAACTCCTCAATTGCTATACCGTATTTGCCACTTTTGTAAAAATCAAGACCGCGTTTATACCAATACTCATCTGAAAATCGTTGTTGCTTCTGTTTCGCAGTTTGCTGTTTTGGTGCAGGAGAGGTAGCTGATTTAGGAATTTGAGATGGTTTATCCCATGCAATGCCTTGTGAATTCAAAAACTCCCGTGCATATTTATACCCCAACCGTGCAGCAATTATATAATCACTGATAAATTGATTGTGATTACCTAAAATGTCATATGCAATTCCACGATTAGCATAAGCCTCTGCAAGGTCAGGCCTCATGCGTATTGCCTGAGTACACGATTCAATAGCTTTTTTATATTCACGTAAGTTGTTATAGGACATGCAGCGATAAAGAAAGCCGTTGGCATTATCAGGATAAGCCTGTATCAGGTGTTGCGAGAGATTGAGTAAACCTTGCCAATCATTTTTCTGTATCAAATTATTGACTTGCTTTATTTCTTCATCAAACGATGAAGATGGTGAAGTGGGAGGAAGAGAAGCTGTTTCTAAATGGGTATCTGCTGCCTTTTTTGATTTTGAGCCTGCCAATAAAACTATGAGAGCAATAACAACAAGGAGTCCAATAACACCCCCCCCTATGATAATCTTAGGATCGAGCTTCTTTTGCTTCGTTTCTCTATCATAAATGCTGCCTAATGGTACTGGAGCTCCTGGGGAAGGGGGTAAGCTACTCTGTGTATACTCATCTAATGTTGCATATTGTTCTATCTCGGATTGGAAGGGTTCCTCACTGAACTCAGTGATATAAGCGTTTATCTTCTCATAGGCATCATGAATTTCCTTGAGTTTTTCCTGTGCCCTTTGCTGTAACTGAGGGTCTTGACTAAAACGGTCAGGGTGCCAGACCGTTGCTAAATCTTCATAAGCCTGTTTTATCTCTTCTTTTGTGGCAGTCGGTTTTAATTCAAGAACTTGATAATAATAATTCAGATCAATCTTTGTAAGCTCTATCCGTCGTTTTATTTCTAAGTTTTCTTTTATCTTCTGGGCTTTCCATGACTCATATTCTTCACGACTTTTAAATCGTGTGCCTGAAATTTGTGTTGATTTTCTGGGCTCAACTTTATATTTTATCTGTTGGTCTGGGTCAACAGTGTATCCGCAAGAACATTTCTGTACAGTCCACTCATTTATTCGGTCACATCGTGGACATTTCCAGTTCATGCGTTCATTCCCCGATGTCGGTTCGGTTTTCATACTATAACTATCTATCAGTTTACCCTAAGGATAACAAAAATTTCAGGAAAAATATTCAGGGTTATTCCTTAAATCTCGTCTGCTATTTTCATTTTCTCAAATGACAGAGGCGGTTTTGCTTCATCATGTCGTTGTTCGGGAGCTTGACCATTCAGACATAATGAATTTATAATAAAAACGAATAAGCAATGGGTATTCTTCAATGCATAGGAAACACACCACTTGCGCTGATTGAGAACATCAATCCCAATCCACGAGTCAAACTATATGTGAAGCTTGAGGGGAATAATCCTGGTGGCTCTGTGAAAGACAGGATAGCCCTTTATATGATCGAAAGCGCAGAGAGAGATGGAAGGCTTACAAGGGATAAGATAATCCTTGAGGCTACATCAGGGAATACCGGTATCGGACTTGCGATGGTTGGGTCTGCAAAGCGGTACAGGGTTAAGCTCACGATGCCAGCCTGTGTCAGCATTGAACGGAGGCGGGTCCTTGAGGCTCTTGGTGCGGAACTGATATTAAGTCCTTCAGAAGAAGGCACCGATGGTGCAATAAGGCTTGCCCACAGGATACTTTCAGAAGACTCAAATATGTATTTTATGCCAAACCAGTTTGATAATCCGAGTAATGTTTTGGCACATTATGAGACAACCGGGAAAGAAATTATAGAGCAAACAAATGGGATTATCACACACTTTGTAGCTGGTATGGGGACAACCGGTACGGTTATGGGAGTAGGGAAGAGGCTCAAAGAATTCAACAAGGATATAAAAATAATGGGGGTAGAGCCTATTCTCGGGCACAGGATACAAGGGCTCAAAAATATGAGTGAATCTATAGTGCCCAAGATATTCAATCCTTCCTTGCTTGATGAGCGATATATTATCAATGATGAAGAGGCATTCGATACAACGAGACTACTCGCTACCAGAGAGGGTATCTTTACCGGGATGTCAAGTGGTGCAGCTTTATATGCAGCTCTCAAGAAATCAAGTGAACTCAAGGAAGGCGTTATCGTGGTTATCCTTCCTGACAGAGGTGACAGATACCTAAGTACATCACTTTTTACTTCCATCTGTGCTAAATGCCCACCCTAAATTCAGATTCTGTTATACTGCTGAAAGACTAAGACCCGTCAAAAAATAAAGGAGATTTAAAAGGGCCATTCCGTTGACTTTGAAGACGTGCGATGTTTAAACTTAACCTCTGTGAAAAAAGACATTATAAGAATAATTAAAGATTCAGCAAGTACACTCGGCATCGAGACAATCCCTGCTATCGAGATAGAAGTGCCTCCGGGAGAATCTTTTGGTGATATGTCAACAACGGTAGCAATGTCCCTTACGAAGATACTCAAAAAACCTCCAAGAAAAATCGCAGAAGAACTTGTACATGCCATCCAGGATACATCTGTCTTTGAGAAGATTGATATTGCAGATCCTGGATTCATTAACTTTACATTCTCGAAAGAATATTTGTATACAGAAATGAAAAAATTGATCATTGAGAAAGAACAGTTTTTAAGAGAGGATATCGGGCAGGGGGAAAAGGTCCAGATTGAATTTATCAGCGCAAATCCAACAGGGCCCTTACATCTTGGACATGGAAGGGGTGCAGCCCTTGGAGCAGCCCTCTCGAATCTGCTCAGGGCTGCAGGGTATCAGGTAGAGCGTGAATACTATATAAACGATGCAGGGAAACAGGTCAAGCTTCTCGGCCTCTCTGTGTTTGCCCGCTACCAGCAATTGCTTGGAAGATCGTATCCATTTCCAGAGGAAGGCTATCGAGGTGAATATATCAAAGACATAGCACAGGCAATAAGAAAAGAGAATGATGAAAAATACCTTACATCGGAATTTGATGAGGTTTCAGATTTTTTTATTGACTATTCGTATGAGACGATTCTGTCAGACATAAAAAGGGATTTACACGAATTTGGGATCACCCTTGATACCTGGCAGAGTGAACGGGAGATGTACCGAACGGGTGATGTGGAAAGGGCTATTGAGGACCTCAGAGAAAAAGGATTGATATATGAGAAAGAGGGGGCTATCTGGTTCAAATCCACCGCATTCGGCGATGACAAGGACAGGGTTATTATCAAACAGGATGGCGAATATACCTATTTCAGCTCTGACATTGCATATCACAGGAAGAAGGTAGAAAAGAGGTATGATGAGCTTATTGATATCTGGGGTGCAGATCACCATGGTTATATACCAAGACTCAAAGCAGTTATAGAGGCGTTCGGTTATCCTGAAAAAAAGCTCAAGGTTATCCTTGTCCAGATGGTTACCCTTCTCCGGGGCGGAAAACCTGTCCAGATGTCGAAAAGAACAGGTGATTTTGTAACACTCAAAGAGGTAATCGATGAGGTTGGTTCTGACACAACAAAATTTATATTCCTGACAAGGCGGTCTGATAGTCATCTTGAATTTGACATTGAGGTTGCGAAGGCACAGTCCTCAGAAAACCCTGTATTCTATGTGCAATATGCAAATGCACGGATAAACAGTATATTTAACCATGCAAAGGGAAAGGGGTTGTATACAGAACGGCTTTTTGATGTTGACTTCAGGCTCTTGTCTCTTTCTGAGGAACTCAGAATAATCAAGAAACTCCTGCTCTATCCTATGATTTTTGAGGGTGCTGTGCATACCTGTGAACCGCACAGGATTACATCCTACCTTCAGGAACTTTCTGGCCTGTTTCATCCTTACTACAATAAATATCGGGTCATTAGTGATGACATTGAACAGAGTAGGGCAAGGCTTGCATTCTGTGAGGCTCTCCGGATTGTACTTCGGGAAGGCCTTGAAATACTGGGTATAAGCACCCCTGAGAAAATGTGATGTTACGTAAAAATCATTTATGCACATGTGGGAAACTATTTGTGCACATAGTCATAGTTTTCATAAATGAAGCTCCCATATCTTTCTGTCATCTTTGTAGAACATAAATTTTACTGATGGGACGAGGCAAATGGTTATAGATGTGCCTTCAGGATATCCGGTTGCCCATTTCTTGTTCATAAACATTATCGTGCCGTCTTTCCTTGCCTTTCTTTTAAGATGGATTGAG
>VGWY01000070.1 GCA_016873575.1 Nitrospira sp.
AACACCTCTTCCTGGAAGATTTAAGATGGCTTAACTTTATCAGAAGGGAAATCTTATCGATAAGTTCAGCTTCACATTGTGCATTTATGATTTTTACAAATAGTGCATATATGATTATTCCGTAACAATGATGAAAAAAGTACTTGACAAAAATAAACCAGGGTTAGGGTGAGGGTGATAAATTAACCAAATTGATTACCCCTCCCCTTCATCCCCTCCCACAAGGGGAGGGGAGTTTTGGTGGTTTCAAGTTGTCTATCTCTATTTTTGGGTTATGTGTTATATTAATACAAAAATTTAAGTTGCTGATTTTACATTCAATAACTTTAAGATGAAGATTAGGACAGAAAGGATTAAACCATGTTACAGAATATGAAGTTTGTAGAACCTATTGAGCGCACATTGAATTCAAAATTCAAGTTCAGGTGTCATAAAGGTATCAGTTGCTTTAATAAATGCTGTAAACTTACAAATATACTCCTTACCCCTTATGACATCTTAAGGATGAAAAAGAGGTTGGGAATTTCTTCAGAAGAATTCCTTAAGAAATATACCTATATTCATATTGATGAAAAGTCTTCACATCCTTATGCAGTGCTTAAGATGATGGATGATAATGAAGGGAAATGTCCTTTTGTAACACCTGAGGGCTGTAGTATTTATGAAGACCGGCCTACTAACTGTCGATATTATCCCGTCGGTCAAGGTCTCATGATAAGTGGATCGAAGAAAGAGTCAGTAAATAAGGATTTCTATTTCTTTATCAGGGAACCGGAGTGTCTCGGCTATCAGGAAGACAAAGAGTGGACCATTGAAACATGGAGGATTGACCAGGGAGTTGACCTCTATGATGAGATGAACAGGGAATGGAAGGAGATTCAGTTGAGGAGGGACAATCCAGGTCAACCCAAACTTGACCCGAAGAAACAGCCCCTGATTTATATGGCAAGTTATGATATAGATAGTTTCAGAAGATTTATTTCTGAGAGCAAATTTCTCGATCTCTTTGATATTAATAAAGAAGAAGTCGAAAAAATAAAGGCTGACGAGATTGCGCTGATGAAGTTCGGATTCAAATACTTAAAGTATGTTCTGATGCTTGAGCAAACATTGAAAGTAAAGGAAGAATATAGAAAGGGAAAGCATCAGCCCGAGGCGGAAGGTCATTAGACCTGACGGGAATTTATTAGTGCAAACGCATTAAATGAAGTGTCATTGCAAGGAGTGAGATTCCTCGCCTGTCATTGCGAGGTTGTATCAACCGAAGCAATCTCAAGATAGGCTCGGAACAGGCTCCGCAATCTTAAGTGGACGAGATTGCCACGCCCTTCGGGCTCGCAATGACAATGTAAAGACATTAATTGCGTTTGTATTAGATATTAAGATTTATACATAGCGTCATAAATAATGTCGCATTATTGTCATTCCCGCAAGCGAAGCGCGTCGGGAATCCTTCAGAAGGATGCTGGACAAGCCAGCATGACAGAAAGAGAAAGATTCCGGACAAGCCGGAATGACAGTTTTACGGGGTATAAGCAGTCCTTGCGATGCGAAAAGATTTGTGTCGTCATGTATAGAATTTATATTGTGTTTTCTGTGGTTATTGTATTATTTGGGTAAGGGGGTATAATTTTTTAAGGCTATTCGACGGAGGCATCAGATGGTTGAGAGATGTGTAATTGGAACTGAGGAAAGAATTATTGACTTTATAACCGGGCAGCTATTCATTGATACTGATGATGAAAGGATTAGACAGACAATAGAACGACTTCTAATTGAAGAAAATGGTTATTCAAAAAAGGATATCGAGGTTGACAGGGAATTCGAGATTGTTATAGGCGAAGAAATAAACAGATCAAAGGTTGACCTTATTGTAAGTGTTGAAGAAAAAATTTTCATGATTATAAAATGTGCTCGTGGTTCATTGGTATCGAGGGAGAGGGAGGTTTTATCCTGTGCAAGAATCTTTGATACCTATCAGATTCCCTTTGCTGTTATAACTAATGGAGAAGATGCAGAGATTCTGGACACTATATCCGGTGCAGTAATTAGCTGTGGTTTAGGAGCGATACCCTCAAAGAATCAAGCATTAGAAGCCCTCGGAAGAATTGAATTCAAGAGACTTCCAGAAAAAAGGATTGAGAAGGAAAAGAGAATCTTTTTAGCATTTGATGCATTCAAATGTCCCTCAGAATGTGATTAATCCTTTTTCTTAGTCTCCAATTTATTTTGATATTAATATATTTTATGACTCTATTTTTTATTGACAAAAATATATGTTTTGTATTTAACTAATACGCCTGAAAATCTTCACAGAATATAAATGAACGTGCAATTAAATTATGCTAAAACGTCATTTGGGATGTTCGAAATTTTTTTATATGCCTTGAGCATATAACCATTTATGGAGGACTAACATGACAGCGGAGAAGACAAAAAGTATTTTGGTTGTAGGTGGAGGAATAAGCGGAATAACTACTGCGGTAGAAGCAGCGGAGGTTGGATATGAGGTCACCCTTATCGAGAAGAATCCATACCTTGGTGGAAGGGTAACACAGCTCAATAAATATTTTCCAAAGTTGTGTCCACCCAATTGCGGACTGGAAATTAATTTCAGAAGGATTAAAAACAATCCGAGAGTAAAAATTTATACCGTAGCAGAGATAGAAAAGATCTCTGGCTCCGAGGGTGACTTTGATGTGACGGTAAAACTGAATCCCCGCTATGTAAACGAAAATTGTACAGCCTGTAATGCCTGCGTCGAGGTATGCCCGGTTGAGAGGCCAAACGATTTCAATTTCGGTATGGATAAAACAAAGGCCATCTATCTTCCTCAAGACTTTGCCTTTCCATTGAGATATGTTATTGACGATAAGTACTGCAAGAAAGCAGAATGTGCTAAGTGTGTAGATGCTTGCACATATAAGGCTATTGACCTCAATATGAAGGCTCAGAGTCTTCCATTAAAGGTAGGCTCTATTGCCTGGGCTACGGGTTGGAACCCTTATGATGCTTCGAAGATTGATAATCTTGGATTCGGGAAGTATCAAAACGTCATAATAAATATGATGATGGAGAGGCTTGCCTCTCAAAATGGCCCTACTAAAGGTAAAATCCTTCGCCCCTCTGATGGAAAAGAGCCATCAAGGATAGCTTTTGTCCAGTGTGCTGGCTCCAGAGATGAAAATCACCTTCCATACTGCTCCTCTGTGTGCTGCCTTGCCTCTATGAAACAGGCTACCTACATACGGGAGCAATATCCTGATGCAGAGGTATTAATATTCTATATAGATATTCGTACACCAGCAAGGGCTGAAAGGGTCTACCTCAGGGCACAGAAGGATGAAAAGATAAAGTTTATTAAAGGTAAGGTTGCCAAGATAGAGGAAGACCCTTCCACAAAGGACCTTACAGTTACAGCAGAGGATGCACTAACATTGCAGAAGATTATTCATGAAAAAGTAAACCTTGTTGTCCTTGCCACTGGTATGGCTCCTAACACAAAGGAATGGAAGGCTCCTGCAGAGATATCTTACGATACAGATGGTTTCATTTTATCAAATACTGGAGTAGCCGGGATGTACGCCGCTGGTTGTTCCTTAAAGCCAATTGATGTCTACTCATCTGTCCAGACTGCTACAGCGGCAGCCCTTAAGACTATTCAATCTTTGGTGAGGAGGTAAATCATGGAGAAAAAGATAGGAGTATATATATGCACTGATTGCGAAATCGGGAAGGCTCTCGATATAGACCAATTAGTAAAGGTTGCTACCAAGATGAAGGCCCCTGTTGTCAAGACCCATCCATCCTTGTGTCAGAAAGAAGGTGTAGATTTCATCAAAAAGGACATGGCTGCAGAAGGCGTAAATGCAGTTATAATTGCTGCCTGCTCACTGCGTGTAAATTACGATGTCTTTGATCTCGGTATTCCCCTCGTGGAAAGGGTTAACCTGAGGGAGGGAGTTGTCTGGTCTCACCCACCAAACGATGAAGAAACGCAGATGATGGCTGAAGACTACATAAGGATGGGAATCCTGAAGATGCAGAAGATGGAGGCTCCAGAACCTTACAAGGTAGAGGATCTCTGCAAAAACGTGCTGGTTGTTGGTGGTGGCCTGGCTGGAATCACCGCTGCCAATGAGGCAGCTAAGGCAGGTTATGATGTCTACCTTGTGGAAAAGGGTGATTCCCTCGGAGGATGGATGGCAAAACTTTATAAACAGACACCAACAAAACCTCCTTATACAGATCTGGAGGATCCATTTATCAATGATTTAATCAAAGAGATCCAACAGAATCCAAAGATCAAGGTTTATACTTCTTCGTTAATAGAAAAGATAGATGGTGCACCGGGTTTGTATGATGTCACTATCAAACAAAATGGTAACGTCGAGACTTTTAGAGCTGGTGCTATAGTTTCAGCTTCTGGTACCATACCATATGATGTAACAAAGATTGATCATCTTGGTTTTGGAAAATATCCCAATGTAATAACCAACTATATGATGGAGGAATTGGCCTCAAAGGGACAAATTGTACGCCCCTCTGATGGTAAATCCGTGGCAAGCGTTGCCTTCATACTATGTGCAGGACAAAGGGATGAGAATTACCTACCCTATTGTTCAGCAACCTGCTGCATAGAGTCTCTAAAACAGGCGAAATATGTAAGGAATCAGGATCCTGAAGCAAAGGTTTATATATTCTATAGAGACATGAGGACACCTGGCCATTATGAATATTTTTATAAGAGTATGCAGAATGATCCAGGGGTATTTTTGACAAAAGGTGATGTTAAAGGTGTCTTGGAGGATGGAAATAAAAATCTGAATATAGAGGTTGAAAATACACTTCTGGGAGAAAAAATAGTTGTGAATGCTGACCTTGTTGTTCTGGCCACAGGTATGGTTCCAGTAAGTGGTTTAGGTGAAGAAGTACTTCCACCCGGGGTAAAACCAGAAGATGAGTTCCAACCCTATGTTATGATTGAGGCAGACATCCTAAACCTCGGTTACAGGCAGGGAGGAGAGTTGCCTGTTATCAGTAATGGATACCCTGACTCGAACTTCATCTGCTTCCCATACGAAACTCGAAGGACAGGCATTTACGCTGCTGGAACTGTAAGGGCGCCTATGGATATAACTTCAACAATTGAGGATGCCACAGGGGCAGCCCTCAAGGCGATTCAATGCATTGAATCATCAATCAGGGGAGAGGCAGTGCATCCAAGGGCTGGAGATATATCCTATGCAGATTTCTTCATGCAAAAATGCACCCAGTGTAAGAGATGTACAGAGGAGTGTCCATTTGGTGCTATCAATGAAGATGAAAAGGCAAATCCCATTTACAGTCCGACACGTTGCAGAAGATGTGCAATCTGTCTGGGTGCATGTCCTGAAAGGATTATCAGCTTTAAGAATTACTCAGTTGATATGATCGGAAATATGGTAAAAAATATAGAGGTACCTGAAGAAGAGGAGAAACCGAGGGCTATAGTCTTCGCCTGTGAGAATGATGCCTATCCAGCACTGGATATGGTTGGAATCAGCCGCCTTCAGTATACCCCCTTTGTAAGGGTTGTTCCATTAAGATGCGCAGGCTCAATGAACCTGGTGTGGGTGGCTGATGCCCTTTCAAAGGGTATTGATGGGATACTCATCTTAGGCTGTGAATATGGCGAAGATTATCAGTGCCACATGGCAACAGGAAGCCACCTTGCTAAAATCAGATTGTCAAAGGTCGCCGAGACACTGGACAGGTTAAAGCTTGAGTCTGGAAGGGTTCAAATGGAACAGATATCTATCTCAGAATATTACAAATTACCAGAGGTATTAGACAGCTTTTTGGAAAAATTGAAGGGGTTTGGTCCTAACCCATATAAAGGATTCTGATAAAGACAGAAGATAAGAAAAAGAAGATAAGAAGATGGGAAGATGAGAAGATGGATAAATCTCTCAACTTCTTAACCTCTCAACTTCCTAACTTCTGTATTTAAAAAACAGGAGGTAAAAGGATGGCAGAGCAAATAAGTCCTGATTTAGGCTTTGTAAAGGATGTTATTGCAGGAGGAGGTGAATCCCTGAAGAAATGTTTCCAGTGTGCAACCTGCTCTGTTGTATGCAATTTAACCCCTGATGATAAACCTTTTCCAAGAAAGGAAATGATATACGCACAATGGGGGTTGAAGGATAAGCTCTTCCCTAATCCTGACATATGGCTCTGTCATCAGTGTAGTGACTGCACTGCTTACTGTCCGAGAGGCGCAAAGCCAGGGGAAGTCCTCAATGCAGTAAGAAAACTGTCTATCGAAAATTATTCTGTGCCGCGATTTTTGGGAAAGGCTGTAGGAAGCCCTGGTTCTCTTGTTCCTCTTCTTGCAATCCCTACTGTAATCTTTTTCATAATCCTTGCATCTCTTGGTCACCTGAATCTGGATGCTATCAGGAATGAAGCAGGGAAAATCGCATACTCATCATTATTGAAGTCGTATTACATCGACGGTGTCTTTGTACCGATTTTCCTATTTGCTGTCGTTTCTCTGGCCATAGGTGTTTCCAGATACTGGAAAGACATGATACGCGCAACCGGCATTAAACCTAAGGGCAGTATCTTAGATGCGATAACTTCAACCATCGGTGAAATACTGGCACACAAACGGTTTGAGAAATGCAATGTAACAATAGACCGGAAGCTGGCTCACATGCTCGTATTTTTCAGCTTTATCGGACTCGCAATAACAACCGCATGGGCAGTTACCTACTTATATGGTTACGAGATAATGCATGCGATGGGGAAAACGCCTTACCCCTGGCTGCTCGGCCCTTCACCATATCCGTTGACCGACCCTGTCAAGTGGCTTGGAAATATAAGTGCATTGGCACTGTTAATAGGGATAACACTTGTTATAAGTAATAGGAAAAAGAATACAGAGAAGGCTGGTAAGGGCGGTTATTATGACTGGCTTTTCATATACATAGTGTTTGCAATTATGGCTACAGGCATACTCGCTGAGCTTGTAAGATTGGCTGATATCGCGATTCTTGCCTATGTCATTTATTTCGCTCACCTTGTTGTTGTGTTTTTCCTGTTTGCATATGCTCCCTTTTCAAAGATGGCACATATGGTTTATAGGGCAACAGCAATGGTTTTTGCAAAGGCTACAGAAAGGGATGTCCAGAGTTAAAAGGGTATATATCAAAAAGAGGAGGGAGGTGGAAGGTAAAAATCAGGTTATCATTTTTTCACTTTTCACTCATTGAGTAAATAAAAAAGGAGGGAAAATATGAGTAATGTTATTTTGTTTGCGTTGATATGCGGCGCAGTTGGTATCTTTTACTCCTTGATTACCGCATCCTGGGTTCTCAAACAGGATAAAGGTAGTGAGCGTATGATGGCCATTTCAGATGCCGTACGCGAAGGTGCAACCGCTTTTCTGAGACGTGAATATACGACTGTTGCAATGGTAGGTGCAGTAATTACTGTATTGTTGTTTTTCCTCGGTACATGGACAGCAATTGGTTTTGTAATCGGAGCAGTGGGTTCCGCATTGGCCGGGTATATAGGAATGATGGTTACCGTGCGGTCTAATGTCCGTACTACACAGGCTGCATATAAAGGACTTGCTGCAGCACTGAATGTTGCATTTAAAGGTGGTTCGGTTACAGGCATCATGGTTGTTGGTCTCGGTATTCTTGGATTAGCCGGTTACTACTATATTGCTAAGGCTGCAGCAGGTGAAACTGCATTCCATGCCCTTGTCGGGCTTGGTTTTGGATGCTCTCTCATGAGTGTCTTCGCCCGTATTGCAGGTGGTATTTACACGAAGGCAGCAGACGTTGGTGCAGACCTTGTCGGTAAAGTCGAGGCAGGAATTCCTGAGGACGACCCGAGAAACCCTGCTGTTATCGCTGACAACGTCGGTGACAACGTCGGTGACTGTGCTGGAATGGCAGCAGACCTTTATGAAACCTATACAGTTACTCTCGTCGCTGCAATGCTTCTTGCAAAAACTGCTTTTGGACCGGAAAGCCCATGGGTTGAATTCCCAATGCTCATTGGCGGCATTTCAATCATAGCTTCTGTAATCGGTACTTACTTTGTCCGCTTGGGCAAAAGCCAGTATATTATGGGCGCTCTTTATAAAGGGTTAGCAGTATCGGGTATCCTGGCTGCGATAGCCTTTTATTTTGTATCAGGATGGTTTCTGGGACTTCCCGGTGTTACCCCTGCTTTTACCCAGATGGGAGTCTTTATAACAGCCGTGATAGGTCTTCTGCTCACCGGTCTGATAGTTATGATTACCGAGTATTTTACATCCACCAGTTTTGCTCCTGTTAAGCATATAGCAAAAGCAAGCCTTACCGGCCATGGAACAAATGTTATTGCCGGACTTGCTGTCAGTATGAAAGCAACAGGATTGCCTGTTATCGTAATTTGCGGAGCAATCATCTGGGCGTTCTATATCGGTGCCGGGGGCTTCAGCAACGTTACTTCAGAACAGGCTGTAGCAGGACTTTTTGCAATTGCTTTGTCAGCAGTTTCGATGCTTTCAATGACCGGTATTATTGTGGCCATTGACTCATACGGTCCGATTACTGACAACGCTGGTGGTATTGCAGAAATGGCAGAGCTTCCGAAAGAGATCCGTGAGATAACCGATCCCCTTGATGCAGTCGGAAACACAACGAAGGCAGTTACAAAGGGTTATGCTATTGGCTCGGCAGGTCTTGCTGCTCTGGTTCTCTTTGCAGAGTATTCGAGGTCATTTGGAACAGCACTTTCATTCGAACTTTCGAATCCATTGGTATTGGTTGGTCTCTTCATAGGTGGACTTCTTCCATACTATTTCGGCTCTCTGCTGATGGAGGCAGTTGGAAAGGCTGCCGGTAGTATTGTTGACGAGGTAAGAAGGCAGTTCAGAGAGATCCCCGGCATTATGGAATACAAGGCAAAGCCGGAATACGGCAAGTGCGTTGATATTGTCACAAAAGGCGCCATAAGACAGATGATGGTTCCTGCACTTATTCCCGTAGCTACACCGTTAATTGTCGGATTACTTTTAGGCAGGGAGGCACTGGGTGGAGTCCTCATCGGTAGCATCATCACAGGACTATTCCAGGCTATCGCAATGACCAGTGGCGGTGGCGCATGGGACAACGCCAAGAAATCCTTTGAAGTAGGCGTTACCGACGACAAAGGTGTCGTACACAAGAAGGGGAGCGATGGGCATAAAGCCTCTGTCACAGGCGACACGGTCGGCGACCCGTATAAGGATACAGCAGGACCTGCAATCAACCCGATGATCAAGGTTATCAACATCGTTGCACTGCTGATCGTTCCACTTATTTAGGTATAAAAAAACAAAAAGGCCGGCAGAAATCTCTGTCGGCCTTTTTTATTATAATGAAACATTAAGACACAAAGGATGAAGAGAATCAGTAATCCCCCCTTTACCACCCTTTTCTAAAGGGGGGCGAGGGGGGATTTGAGGTATTTTTAGGTAAAATCAAACAAATTTTTGTGGCCGCGGGCTTCAGCCCGCGTTTGAAAATCATCTAATAGGTAACCATTCAATGACGGGTGGAGTTTGGTAGCCGCAGGCTTTAGCCTGCGTTAATGGCGCAACCTAAAGGTTGCGGCTACCACCTGTGACTGAAGGGTTACTCTGATGGAAGCATTATTATGATAACAGGTAGTTTTTTCTGACTTTAAAAAACTTGATAATTGATCATTGATAATTTTTATTTGGATTGATTAAGGAGGGTTTATGTCTGATATAAAGAAGATGTACCGTACTATCATGGCAGACCATTTTCCTGACGCGATGACAATTACATTCGGTGATCAGACCTTGATGTACAGGAAGAGGACATGGAAGATACCTGATGATAGAACAGGGGGATTGATAGAAAAAGGTCTTCGGTACGGTGAAAACCCTGAACAGGAAGCAGCTCTGTATGAATTGGTGAATGGGAATCTCACCCTCGGAGGATGCCAGTTTATACAGCCGGGGAATGGACTTGTAAGCAGTATTAATGAAGAGGATATGATCCAGGCAGGAAAGCATCCCGGAAAGATAAATCTGACAGACCTCGATAATGGCCTGAATGTTATAAAGTATTTAATGGGCAGACCTGCTGCTGTCATCTTAAAACACAATAATCCCTGTGGTGCTGCATATGGGCAGACAGTGGCTGATGCCTATAATAAGGCCAACATGGCAGATCGGATAGCAGCATTCGGTGGATGCCTGGTTGTGAGCAGGGCAATGGATAAGGAGACTACAGAGATGGTCAGCAGCAATTACCTTGAGGTGGTAGCTGCACCTGAGTTTGAAGAAGGTACGATACCTATTTTGGCAAAGAGAAAGAATCTAAGGATTATAAGGATCAGCAGGATTAAAGAGTTGGAAAAATATAAAACACTACGGTTTGTTGATTTTAAATCATTGATTGATGGAGGCATTATTGTCCAGCAGTCACCAGTTAATAAGATTAAGTCGAAAGAAGATTTTTTACCTGCAAAAGCAACATATCAGGGGAAAGAATATGCTATAGAAAGAACCCCGACTGAGAGGGAATATGATGATATGCTTTTTGGATGGAATGTAGAACAGGGGATTACATCAAACTCTGTGATTTATGTGAAAGATGGTGTCACAGTCGGAATCGGAACAGGTGAGCAGGACAGGGTAGGCGTGGCTGAGATAGCGGTCTTCAAGGCATATACGAAATATGCTGATGCCGTGTGTTTCAAGAGATATGGTATCCCTTACAAAACCTTTGAGCTTGATGTGGAGAATGGGAAAAGGGACAAGGGTGCACTTCTTGAAATAGATGAGGAGACAAAAAAGAATAAAGGTGGGCTTATCGGGTCAATAATGGTCTCCGATGCATTCTTTCCTTTCAGGGATGGTGTTGATGTTGGAATTCAAGAGGGTATATCAGCTATCGTTCAGCCAGGCGGTTCTGATAGGGATTTTGAATCCATCGTTGCCTGCAATGAGGCAAATCCCAAGGTGACTATGGTATTTACAGGCCAGAGGGCATTCAAACACTGAGGCATTTCTCCAAAGCGGTTTAACACAAAATAATAGCGTAACCATTTTTTATACTCATGACGGTACTTCTCAGGAATCCCCTTGTTAACTAAAAGTCTGTCGAAATGGGTCCTTATGTCTAAAGGTATATCAAAAATTGTAGTTATCCAGCTTGTTTGATATCATTACAAAATTGCATGATATATAGTTACTTATGTTCAACAACCTGAGCCTAAAAAATAAGCTCTTTAAGCCAACAAATCCTTTATTTAAGCCATTTCTTATTTTAAATCCTCAAAAAGTGTAGTGCTAATAAAATGCATTTATCTCACAGAAA
>VGWY01000071.1 GCA_016873575.1 Nitrospira sp.
CAATGGGGATTTTGGCTGTGATTAATGTCTCATAGGATAATCCAGAGGTAGAGAATATGAAAACGAGAAGGATTGATAGAATTAAAAACAGTCTTTTCTTTTTCATTTATGACCTCTCATTTTAAGACCTCAATGTTACAAAAAGAGATTGCTTCCCCAGAAGCAAGTTTGGGGTCGCAATGGCAACCCGTATCGTGTATCCTGTATTCTTAAAATTTATTTCATCAGCCCTGCCATAAGCTCGGCCCTTATCTCCTTTCCTGATTTTGTTATATAAACAGCCTCTGATCTACCACCCATCTTTGTCGCAACCCTGACTTTCTCTATCTTCTCACCATCCCAATACATTGCATGTTGGATTGTAAATGTAGCAGTAGCAGTTAGGATGCACTGATACTCGGTTGATAAATTTATCTGCGCTGATGCTGTCGATGATTCATTTGTGCCACTAAGTGCCCCTGTTGCATTTGTTGAAGTACCATATTCTGGATTAGAAGTTACTGTAACAATTGTTCCAACAGGGATATTCGTTGCAGATATATTAACTGTGACTGGATTTGTTGTTGATGAAGGAAGTGTTACATCAGGTGAACCATATGTCCCTGAAGGATTTTCAGGTATATTTATCCCACCTACTGATGTTATTTTTAATGTTGGTGGATTCGTTACAAAGACTGTTCCCGGGTAGCCATATGTGTATGGCGGGTTTGTTGAAAATGTTCCTGTTATAGTATTTGCTTCTAAACAAATTCTTCCGTTGCCACCAGCACCTCCTTGATTACCCCCTCCACCTCCTATGGGACCAGTGGCTAAAATTGTCCCATAGCCAGTGATTGTGTTAGCTATAAGTTTTATAGCTCCACCACTACCACCACCACCTCCACTAAATTGAAACCCATAAGCTCCGTTCCCACCATTAGCGGTTATTGAACCATTTACTGTAATAGTACCTGAAGAGGCGATTATTATCGCACCGCCTCCTCCACCACCTCCGCCGCCTTGATCGGGATATAGTGGATATCCAGAACCTGCACCTCCTCCACCACCTGACCCACCAATTGCAGGCATAATTTTTGTGTTTCCATAAGTTCCGCCTCCAGTGCCTCCTGGACCAAAGTCACTTCCATACCCGTCAGAGCCATTAGAACCAAATCCTCCACCACCTCCAGCTCCAGAAGCATAGGTGGCAGGGTCTGTACTCACAGAACCAGGATTACCACCTCCATGACCTAATCCTTTACCTCCTATTAAATTAAAAGTGCCACCAAGCCCTCCATTGAAACCTCCAGGGCCACCTGTACCAGGGTATAGACCGTTTCCACCTGAGCCATTAACATTGATAGTTCCATCTATAATTACGTCCCCTGTTGCAAGGACATAAACAGGTGTATTTGAAGCATTCTTTATGAATGTGACTGTTACGCCAGATGGAATGTTTACCGTTGTAAAGTTAAATATGCCATCAGGGGGGAGTTGAAATTCGGTATTAATAGATGGATTGAATGGTCCATCAGCACCTGTGCTTCCGCTTTCAAATGCCCATACTGTAAAATGACTTCCTGTTAATAACAGGGCTGCTATAACAATTAATGATACTTTTTTATGCATAATGTCCTCCTTATTTACATAAATTTAGTTGCTTTCTATCATTACACAGACTGGTTTAGAAAAAATGAATGACCCATCCGGTAAAGTGTCTATCATTACTGATACGGGAGACGAGTTTATTAATGTGTTATTTGGAACAGAACCCATTGAAACACTTACAGGGTTAGAAGCAACTATGCCTCTTTCAATTACATATATATTGGCTTCAGAGTTTCCGATTGTGATAACACCCGCACCTCCTTTAAGTGCATTTACTGTAAAATCTGCACTTCCTCCGGAAGGGATGGTAAGAGAAGATTGCGTATATACGATGTCAGGGTTCTTGTTAATAATGGCTACATTTAAATCATTTGGTGCTGAAGGGATAAGATTAACAGACATCGTTGCTGTGTTTGAAGGGAATAATGATATTTCTTTTGGTGGTAATATGTTGGCTTGATACAAATTGATAGACATACTCGCAAATCCATATGATGTAGTAACAGTTATATTTGCCTGACCTGGAGATACGTTGTTTGAAATAAAGAAAGTTGCAAGTATTTTGGTGTCTATTGCAGTAATAAAATTAACAATAATACTTGGATTGTCAGACGTGACGCTGCTTGTTGTCAGAAGATTCTGACCTGTTATGATCACATAGTAATTTGTACCAATAAGAAAGATATCAGGGTCTATTCCTTGAAGAACTGGGGGTAAGGCTTGAGGTGTATTTGTCTCCTTGATAATTGATATAAGATTCCCAACCTCATCATATTGATATAGGATTCTTAGATTACTTGATTTTGTTGCCTTTACAAGCCTTCCATTATCATCATAGAAGTAATCAACAGAGTCGCCTGTTGATAAAGACGGAAGTATAAATATAGAAATGCATAAAAAAATTAAAATAATTTTCCATGTATAATTCATAAAATCTCCCCTATCCCCTCTTTTCCAAAGAGGGGTATTTTCGGGACAAATATAAATTTGCTCCTTTTGCAAAAATGTCATCCAACAAAAAAGGCGTTTCCTGAATAAACAGGAAACGCCTTTTTGTTAATTGCTAAGTTTTTGTAAGGGCTTAAAAGTGAGTGAGTGAGTGAGTGAGTGAGTGCAAATTTCGAGCTATGATGTTAAATATGAAGGAAAAAGAGTCAGGATAAGACTTCTTTCTCAAGGAGACCCCCCTTAAAGACACATAAATTTTAAGTCATAGCATCTTGAATATGTCAAGTTTATTTTTTTTATGAAAAGATTATGATAATTTATAGGCCAGTCCTTTCCTGTTTTCATAATAATACGACAGGGCATCATGAACTGCTTCGAGAGTTAGATGGGGAGCGGAATGATGTTAACAATGAAAGAAAGGAAGATTCAGCCTTCTACGGTTTATATATCTTCATCATCTCCTCAGTATAACTGCCATCCTCTCTGTATATATAAAGTGGCCTCTCCACCTTTAAACCAACCCTTCCTCCCTTCACAGCCTCTATTAAAACCATCTTCGCCTCTGATGATATATTTGAATGCACAAATCTCAATCGTTTAGGTTCAAGCCCTCTCTTTCTGAGCTTCTCCATAATTTCCGAAAGTCTATGAGGATGATAAATGATATAAAACCTGCCTCTTTCCTTTAAGAGATAAGAGGCTGTAGCAATAAGCTCTTCAAGTCTCAGCTTTATCTCATGCCTTGCAATAGCCTTTTCATCTTCGATACTGATACGACCACTTTTGAGCCTCCTGAAGGGAGGGTTCGATACAGCAAGATCATAAGCGCGAGGCGTGAGGCGTAAGTTGTGAAGCGTCCTTATATCGCACCGTACCACCCTGATTCTATCTTCAAGCAAGTTCAGGAGAACATTCTTTTCCGCAAGTTTTACAAGATTATCCTGAAGCTCAAAGAGGGTAACCTTTGCATCAGGGTATCCCTTCGCAAGGAGAATTCCAACAATACCTGAGCCAGCACCAAGATCAGCAATCTTTTCTACCCTTTTCATGTGAACAAAATCAAAGAGTAAAAGCGCATCTACTGAAAACCTGTATCCTGTTTTTGACTGATATAATTGTATATCTCTTATAGTGTCGAGCGTAACATCCATAAAAATCCAGATAATAAAAAATTTAATTAACCACAGAGAACACAGAGGGCACAGAGAAAATAAAAAAAATTTAAGTTTTTAAAATTTTGTCCTTAAATCTCTGCGTCTCAGTGTCTCCGTGGTTCATAATTTCCAATGCATTAACACATTAACAAACATAAAAGGCCGTGCACTATGCACAGCCTTTTATGGAATTCTTTATATGAAATTATCCCGCTATTTTCTTTCTGCTATCTGTACCCTTGTTGTTGCCCTTTGGAGAGATGATTCTGCTCTTGCGAAATCAACCTCCTCTGCCTTTCTGAGCCTCTCTTCTGCCCGCTTCATTGCTGCCTTTGCCCTCTCGACATCTATGCCCTCTGATTTTTCAGCACTATCTGCAAGTACCAGGACTTTATCCGGTCCAACCTCAGCATATCCCCAGTTTACAAAGACATATGCTGTTACGGTTCCTTTTTTATACGTGAGCATCCCGATTTTCAGGGTTGTAAAAAAAGGCGTGTGACCTGGAAGTACACCAAACTCTCCTTCACTCCCGGAACATACAACCTCGTCAACTTCTTCACTCAGTATAAGGCCATAAGGGGTAACGATCTCAAGTCTTAACTTTGTAGTAGTAGCTTCCATATTTAACTCCTATAAAAATTCAATTATCATTTAGCATTTAACAATTATCATTTTAAATTTTGCAATGCTAAATTTTAAATGATACTAAATCTGTCTGCTCCAGCCAAGCTTCTTAGCCTTTTCCTCAACCTCTTCTATTGGTCCTACCATATAGAACGCCTGTTCTGGTACATCATCGTATTTTCCTTCAACTATTGCCTTGAAGCCTTTTATTGTATCTGCTGTCTTGACATATTTACCGGCTTGCCCTGTAAATGTTTCTGCAACATGGAATGGCTGGCTCAGGAATCTCTGGAGCTTCCTTGCCCTTGCAACGATGAGTTTATCATCCTCTGAGAGCTCCTCGATACCGAGGATTGCGATGATATCCTGAAGCTCTTTATATCTCTGAAGGGTCTTCTGAACATTTCTTCCCACAGAATAGTGCTCCTCTCCGAGGACCTTTGGATCGAGGATCCTCGATGTAGAATCCAGAGGGTCAACACCAGGATAGATACCGAGCTCTACGATCTGTCTTGAAAGAACAACAGTCCCGTCCAGATGGGTAAATGCTGTTGCAACCGCAGGGTCAGTGAGGTCGTCGGCGGGAACGTAGATAGCCTGCATGGATGTAATAGCACCCTTCTTTGTGGTTGTAATTCTCTCCTGGAGCGCCCCCATGTCCGTTCCGAGCGTAGGCTGATAACCAACCGCTGATGGCATTCTTCCAAGGAGTGCCGAAACCTCAGCCCAGGCGAGTGTATATCTAAAGATATTATCAATGAATAAGAGAACATCCTGACCCTGATCCCTGAAGTATTCTGCTACTGTAAGGGCGCTCAGACCAACATTTGCCCTTGCTCCGGGAGGCTCATTCATCTGGCCATAGACAAGGGCTGCCTTTGGTAAAACGCCTGAATGCTTCATCTCTAAGTAAAGGTCATTGCCTTCCCTTGTCCTCTCACCAACACCTGCAAACACAGAGACACCACCATGAACCATCGCAATATTGTGTATCATTTCCATTATGATAACAGTCTTACCAACTCCTGCGCCCCCAAACATCCCCATTTTACCACCTCTAACAAATGGCACAAGAAGGTCAAAGACCTTAACACCTGTCTCAAAGACCTGTGTAGTTGCCACCTGTTCAACAAACTCAGGTGCAGGTTTGTGAATAGGCAATCTTACTTCTGCCTCTACCGGGCCCAGCTCATCAATAGGCTCACCTATAACATTTATTAGCCTTCCCAATGCAGCCTTGCCGACAGGCACAGTTATTGGCTGACCTGTATCTATAACCTTCATACCTCTTACAAGCCCATCTGTTGCTCCCATAGCTATGGTCCTTACCTTATTTTCACCAAGATGAATAGCAGTCTCCAAGGTGATATGAATTTCAGGTATACCCTTTGATGGATCTCCTGGCTCGTCTATCTTCATGGCGTCGCGGATTTTTGGTAATTGTTTTTCAAATTCCACGTCTACCACAGCACCTATTACCTGTGAAACTTTTCCAATATTCATATCTATACCTCCATTGTTATTTCAATGCTTCAACGCCACCAACAATATCCATCAACTCTTTCGTGATAGATGCCTGTCGTACCTTGTTGGCCAGCAATGTTACTTTAGTTATAAGTTCTCCACAGTTCTTTGTTGCATTCTCCATCGCAGTCATCCTTGCAGCCTCTTCAGAAGCTGAGGTTTCGAGGAGTGCCCTGTAAATCTGTATCTCAATATTTTTTGGCAATAGTTTTTCGAATATGGTTTCCATGGAAGGTTCATAAAGGAAATCACCACTTAATAAGGAGCCTTCTTTCTGGCTTTCTTCTATTTCTAATAAACCAATAGGGAGAAGCTTCTTCATAGTAGGCTTCTGAACAAGAAGTGACTTGAATTCACTGTAGATAAGAACAACCTCATCTATCGTTTCATTTGTATAATTCTCTATCAGGTCATTTGCAATCTCCTGAGCATTCGTATATGTTATCCTTCCAGAGAGTCCAATCCATGACTTCCTCATTGGCACATTTCTCCTTCGGAAGTAATCACGAGACTTTCTGCCTATAATACTCAGGCTGACTTCAATGCCTTCTTTTTTTGTGGTGTTCATATAGTTAGCGGCAAACTTCAGGATATTTGTATTAAAGCCTCCACAGAGACCTCTATCTGAAGTCATAACGATAACCTCTATAGTCTTCCTGGGCCTCAGAACAAAGAGAGGATGAATTTCTCTTTCTGCGACCTTTGCAAGGTCAGACAGGACTGACTCCATCCTTATTGCATAAGGTCTAAAATTCAGCATCCTGTCCTGGACTTTTCTCAACTTTGCAGCAGCCACCATCTTCATGGCAGCCGTAATCTTCTTTGTATTCTGGATTGCTTTTAGTCTTTTTCTTATATCCCTTAAAGTTGGCATTTATCCTCTCCTATCACAAACTTATTATGCCGAGAAGGTTTTCTTGAATGCTGTAATTGCTTCGGTAATCTTTGCTCTCAAATCATCATCTAATGCCTTCTTTTCCATTATCTCTTTTTTTAAAGCCTGCTTTTCAGCCCTAATATATCTTAGGAACCCTTCCTCAAAGGCTTTTAATGCCTCAATAGGCAGGTCATCGAGGAAGCCCTGAGTTCCCGCAAATATAACCATTATCTGGTCATCAACAGGCATTGGCACAAATTGGTCTTGCTTCAAAAGCTCAACCATTCTTCTGCCTCTCTCAATCTGAGCTAACGTTGCTTTGTCAAGATCAGAGGCAAATTGTGCAAATGCAGCGAGTTCCCTGTATTGTGCAAGGTCGAGCCTGAGCATTCCAGCAATCTGTTTCATAGCCTTTATCTGGGCAGCACCTCCAACACGACTGACGGAGAGACCTGCATTAATAGCCGGTCTTACACCGCCGTAAAAGAGTTCAGGCTCAATATAGATCTGACCATCGGTAATAGAAATAACGTTCGTTGGTATGTATCCGGAAACGTCACCTGCCTGTGTCTCAATGACTGGAATTGCGGTTAATGAACCGGCGCCCATTGCGTCACTCATCTTGGCTGCTCTTTCGAGAAGCCTTGAATGGAGGTAGAAAACGTCACCGGGATATGCCTCACGTGAAGGAGGACGTCTCAAAATCAGGGAAAGCTGTCTGTATGCCTGTGCCTGTTTGGTAAGGTCATCATACGCGATAAAGGCATGTTTACCTGTGTCCCTGAAATACTCACCCATAGCACACCCCACATAAGGTGCTATATATTGCAAAGGTGCAGGCTCACTCGCTGTTGCTACAACAACGATTGTGTGTTCCATTGCACCCATTTCTTCAAGTTTCTGAACCGTATTAACAACAGCCGGCCTACGCTGTCCGACTGCAACATATATACAGATAACATCTCCACCTTTTTGATTTATAATAGTATCGACCAGGATAGCAGTCTTTCCTATCTGCCGGTCACCTATAACAAGCTCCCTCTGTCCCCTTCCAATGGGAATCATAGAATCTATCGCCTTAATACCTGTCTGAAGTGGCTGGTTGACAGGCTGTCTCCTTATGATACCGGGTGCTATAACCTCTACCTTTCTCGTCTCTTTAGTAGCTATGGGACCCTTTCCGTCTATTGGCTGTCCTATTGCATTCACTACCCTTCCAACTAATGCCTCACCAACTGGTGTCTCCATAACCTTGCCTGTACGCTTTACAATATCCCCTTCTTTAACAAGCTTATCTTCACCAAATAGAATAGCGCCTACTAAATCTTCCTCAAGGTTCAGTGCCATACCAAAGACACCGTTTGGAAACTCGAGCATCTCCAAATTCATACAATTGTCAAGGCCATAAACCTTTGCAACACCATCACCGACATATGTGACACTGCCTATCTCGCTGACATCCACCTTTTTCTCAAAATCGGTAATCTGTTTCCTTAAGAGTTCACTTATCTCTTCTGTCTTAATCTCTCCTACATTAATTGCCATAATTTCACCCCTTTATTAGCTCATCTTTTAAAAGCCTTAACTGGCCTTTTATGCTGGTATCATACATAGTGCTCCCCACCTTGATGAGAATCCCACCGAGGAGGGAGGGGTCCCTCACATACTCTATATCAACATCCCTGTCTATTAACTTACTCAAGGATGATTTGATCCGTTCACCATCATCTTTACTAATCTCGATTGGAGTCATGACAACTGCCTTTGCCTTCTTTTTCTTCTCTAAATATATCGCAGTCGCTATCTTGATAATGTCTGAAAGGTAGATAATAACACCCAATTCCGAGAGATGCAGGATATACTTTACACTGCTTTCAGAAAGCTTTAACCTGTCTGCAACCTGTTTTATGATCTTTTCTTTTTCTTCTGATGAAAACTGAGGATTGACAAGCAAACCTCTGAACTCTTTACTTTTCACCATTAGATCATGAACCCGATTGAGTTCTACGAGTGCCTCGAGTGCCTTATCGAAACCAACAATCCCGAGCAGTGCCTTTGCATATCTCTTTGCTTCTTTTACCTTTTTCAACCTCTCCCTCCTATCTTCACGAGAGATTCTTCGAGAAGTCTTTCCTGATCCTCCTTTGTTAATTTTTCTTTCAGTTTCTTTTCTGCAAGTTCCATTGCAATCTCAACAGCCTCTGCCTTGATCACCTCTTTTGCATTCTTCAATTCAAATTCTATATTTGTTCTTGCCTGCTCTAATATCTTTGCTCTGAGTTTATCGCTCTCCTGGACAAGGGCATCACGCTCCAATTCACCGGAACGTTTCGATGCTGCCAGGATCTCCTCTACTTCCTTATCTTTTGTTTTCAGCCTTCCCTCTACCTCCTGAAGTGCCTTTTGTGCAAGCTCCTTTGCCTCACGCGCCTCATTCAGCGTCTTTTGTATTAGTTCAGTTCTCTGTTTCAGGAAAGACTGAAGTGGTTTCTTCCCGAACTTAACGAGTATAAAAACCAGAATTCCGAAATTAATTATCTTCCAAATATAATCCTTCCACCACGGCGCATGTTCTCCCTCTGCTCCTCCACTGCTTGCGATCACAATAGATGCGAAAACAAGATTGAAGATCAGGAATACCACCAGATAAAATAGTTTTGATATTTGACTTTTGGTTTTTGATTTTTGATTTATCTTTTTCATACTTTTACCAGCTTTCTTACAATTTCATCAGAAAATTTATCAATGTCTGCCCTTAAGGACTGCCTTGCCTTTTCAGCCTCGGCTTTGATCTCAGCCCGGGCTTTCTCGAGTATCTCAGATGCCTCGGCTGATGCAGATGAAAAGACTTCCTTCTGTTTTTGCTGCCCTTCAGCCCTGAGTGTTTCAAAGATCGCCTTGGACTTCGTCCGGGCTTCAGCGAGTTCACGGTTCAGCCTGACGATGCTCTCCTCTCTCCTATCATTCATATCCTTTGCAGCATCCAAAGAGCCTTTAACCGTGTCTTCCCTTTCCTTGAAGATTTTGAGGAGTGGCTTAAAAAGAATGGCATTTAAAATGAAAAGCAATACAAAGAAATTTAAGGCTAAGACAAAGAACCATTTGTTGAATTCTAACATGTCACACCCTCTTTGATTTAGGAGTTTTTAAAAACGCACAAAGCATACCACAGAGAAAAAAATTTTGTCAAGATATTTTAAAGCAAAAATGAAAAAATATTTTACGAATATCTGATACCTCTCAAGCCCTTCTCGATATTACCTATTATATATGCTGAACATCCTGTCTGATGAAGCAATGAAATTGCATGATTGGATACACTATCAGGAAGCACCATGATATAACCTATCCCCATATTAAAGGTCTTCTTCATCTCATCCTTGTTGATATTTCCTGTCTTTTCTATAAGTTCAAAGATTGGCGGCACAGGCCATGAACCAATGTTGATATGTGCAATAACACCTTCAGGCAATATCCTCGGAAGGTTCCCGGTGATCCCTCCGCCTGTTATGTGAGCCATACCTTTTATCTCAATCTTATCCCTTAAAGCCATAAAAGCGTTTACATATATTTTAGTAGGTTTCAGAAGTTCTTCTCCGAGTGTAAACCTGAGTTCAGGAACATAGGTGTCAACACTCATCCCTTTAATATCAAAGAAGAGCTTTCTTATTAGTGAATAACCATTACTATGAAGGCCATTTGATGCAATGCCTATAATTTCATCACCTTCCTTTATTTTAGAGCCATCAATGATTCTTCCCTTATCCACAACACCAACAGCAAACCCTGACAGGTCGTATTCTTCATCAGCATAAAACCCCGGCATCTCCGCAGTCTCACCACCGATAAGGGAACATCCTGCCTCCTGGCAGCCATTGACAATTCCCTCAATGACCGCAGATGCCTTCTCTGGCTCTAATTTACCTGTTGCAAGGTAATCGAGAAAAAATAATGGTTCTGCACCGCTTGTAAGGATATCATTCACACACATGGCAACAAGATCTATACCAACTGTGTTATGCCTGTCCATCATAAATGCTATTTTGAGCTTTGTGCCCACACCGTCAGTTCCGCTGACAAGCACCGGTTCTTTATACCTTGTCATATCAAGTTTGAAAAGGGCGCTGAATGGACCGATATCTGTCATAACTTCACGTCTGAATGTTTTTTTAACCAGTGGAGATATAAGCTTTACAAACCTGTCTCCTTCATCAATATCAACGCCGGCATTTTTATAGGTAAGACCGCTACTCATACGTAACTACAGTTTTTTTAAATGATTTATCATACTTTTCCAAAATAAGCACTTAAAGTCTTGATTCTGTTGCATCTATAATAATGAGATTCTTCGCTACGCTCAGAATGACAAATGCACAATCTGTCATGCTGAACGAAGTGAAGCATCTCTTATTTTGGACACTGTTGATGTCTCATATATTGCATGAATATGCCACAAAAGGCAAGGGCAATGCAACAATCTGTTACGCCAATTTAGAAATGTCCTATTGTTACCAATTTAGAAATGTCCGGTTTTTATATTTTAGCTGATAAGCTCTCATAATGGGTGTTGAAGTGATATATTTCACAAAATCGACTTTACAAAAAGA
>VGWY01000072.1 GCA_016873575.1 Nitrospira sp.
GTAGCATAATCTGCCTCCTTTGAAGTTTCTTTATATTCTTGCAGATTATGCTCTAATTGTCAATTTATAATTCTTTTAAATGTCGTTGTAGGGTTAATTTTGGTAAAAAGTACTTCTTTGAAAAAATTTTCTTCGTATTTTGAATCTATTTTCATGTCAATTTTTGGGTTCCTCTTTTTTATACAATCAATAATTCCATGTATTTTCTTTCTATAGGGGAAGAGTGTAGCAAATAAAATCTCATACGTATCGCTAACCGTTTTAATAATAATTACAGGAAAATCGCCTGAAATATACCACTTTTTTGTTATCAATAAGTCAGTAATATCATTATATGGAAAGAACTCTTTAAATATATAACCTCTATTGATAATAAAGATTATTCTTTTGGTTGTTAATATCAGACGCTTTGCGTATCGTTCCTTGATATTATTTATAAAGATACTTTTAAACGGAAATAATCTCAGATTAATTAATACCTTTTCATCGTTTCTTAAATCCAAGAAGTTTAAATCTCGATCTTTAGGCTTCTTGAATAAACCAATTTTTTTATAATTTTCTATTTCTATTGCTATATCTTCTATTTCCATGCCAATTTTATTTGTATAAAATTATTGTCATTAAAACAACACAAAGAGCTTGCACTATAATTGGATAAGCTTCTGGTATGTATGAACAGTAATTATATGCCATTATAATGATTGGAATTACATACAATATTTCCGCTGTTATTAAAGGCATATTTGCAATTATTGTTGAAATTATGGCTCCAAAAGCCAAAGCACTCAGGGCAGTCAGTGCTGCTAATCCAAAAGATGCCAATATTATAAGAACAACTAATCCTGCAACCCATACTGCATATACCAAACTACCATTCATCCCTCCACTTATCATATAGGCCCCAGCTCCAGTAACAGGGTCGATGATAATATATCCACAGCCTGTCCAACCATTGAAGGTAATGTCTGTTTTAGATACCAACACCTCTTTCCCAGCATTCACGGCATTCTGAATATCAGCCTTTACATCTGCATCAACCTGCAATTGTGGAAGTATTGTGTTTATATTTGATTGGTTAATGGTGTAAATAGGGATGCCCTGATCATTTGCAATCTTTAATGCCTTTATTGCTGAGATTCCCTGTGCAGAATCATCAGTTGTAGACAATAACCGCTCAGGTACTGAGTGTTCCAAGGAAGATCCATTTATCCCAGATAACTGAAAAATTTTTTTGGCTTTGCTGCTATTTCCATCGAGTGCTTTTACCAGAACCAGCAATCTGTCCGCATCCATCGCCAACCCACCTGAGCTCACAGAAATCGGTATCCCAAATGCAAAATTTCTCTTCAATTCAAAGGAAAATATCGTCTCCGACGGGAGAGTTATTGCAGCTACTCCCATGGTCTTGGCTGTAACAAAATTCATGACTCCCAACTCCTCATGGTAGGAAAGAGCAGTTGTATAGAGAAGGTCACCTAAGATGTCATCCTTTGTAAGATTACTGAAGTCTTGTGCCTCAAGTTTTGCCTTTGTTACTTCAAGTTTTGTTTTTAATGCAGTCATCTGTTCCTGAGATATTTTCCCAAGATCAAGAGCAATCCCAAAATATTCCCCTGCTTCAATCTCATTTGTTATTACATCAGGACTTTCATTAGGACCTGTGAAGGTCATCTTAAAGGTCTCTGTATTTCCCATCACAACAGGTGTTCCTGTCGCAACCACCACTCCGTCTATCCTCAATTCAGGTTTAAGGTTGATGAGGTAAGCAGGCAAAGATGAAGGTAGTTCACTTGGGTCTATTGGTGATCCATCTGCATGTGGTTTTGGTAGATATGAATTTATTACATCCTCATCAGCCTGTGTTGCAGGAGAATAGCTTAAGGTTATCTTCTTCCCTGCAAGCTCAGGAAGGCTCTTTGTGATATTTATTGGTGTACCAATGATTTCATCGTACACATCCTTTATAACATTGAAGTTTAATTTATGTCTCAGGTTATCGGGGATACTGGCATATGTTGCACCTTTTTGCAATGGTCTTATATGGCAATGTTCCTAACAGATAAGAAATCTCCTGCTTGATTATCTCTTTCTTTCCAAGAACATCCTCGACTGTTGCATTGGGATAATTCTGTGATATGTAATTCTGCACCTGTGTCTGGTAACCCTGCATGATCTGCTGAATAAATAATGAATCCACACCTGTTACATAACCTTCTTCTTCATTAATTGTTGCTGTTGAAGTTATCTGGTCTACGAATGACTGGGCATCGAAGGGTACTTCTGATTGAATGTCTATACCTTGGGTGTAGTTGTATTGCTTGAAGCTTGCATCAAGGGGTATCCATGTGTCTCCCTGTCCAGACCGATGTCTTGCACCTCTTGAGGGAATATAATCAATCCATGCCTCGACCCATGCATGTTCTATCCTTACATATTTGATCTCTCCGCCTTCGGTCATCCCTTTTACTGGTATCCGCGCAGAAGCAAGAAGTCTTAAAGCCTCCATGGAGTCTGTAAAACCTCCGAGCCAATTTTTAACCTTTTCTATTGGAAGTTCTATTGTGCCGTATACATATCTGGCATGAATGTTTGAGGCACGAAGGAGAGCTATCAATAATGATGCCGTATCGAAGTCATTGCACTGTTTTGTCTGAAGACAATAATCTGCTCCCTGGATAGAGCCATAGGTGGGGACATATTCGATGTTGTTTCTTACCCAGTTGTAGATCTTTGTGGGATTATGATTGAGTTCTGCTGCCTTTGCCTGTATTGCAGGGGTGAACTGGACTTCGATGGTTTGTGCCAGATCAGCGGAAGTTGGTGGATCGGATGCCTGTGCAACTTGAATATAGTTTTGGGTAATGAGTTCAGAGCCTGCACCGAGCTTGCTGAATGTGTTCGGAGACAGAAGACCTTTTAGCGAGCCAGCAGAAGCAACGAGGATTGGTGATGCGTGATGCGTGACGGGTTTTTATAATCTTTTAACTCATTACGCGTTATGCGTGACGTGTCACGGTCTTTAAGAAATTGTTCCGGCTTTGTCCTCGGTTCTTTAAATACAGGCTCAACTGTCCTGTGCGGTAGTTTGTTTGGATCAAGAGGTTTATGCTTCTTCGGAGGCTTTATCTTCTGAAGGAATTTCTTTGTTTTTTCTATTGCTTCGCTTAGCTCTTTGCTTTTTGCACTATGCTTATTAATCGCATCAAGGTTTGTTTTGAGTTCATTGAGATTGTCCTCATATTTCTTTACGAAGTTATAGTGCCTTTCAAGTATTCCCTTTGGTAATCCTTTATCCTTAAGTTTCTTCTCGGTCTCTGCAAACTGTTTCTTAATCTCTGTGTCAAATGCTTCAATCTCTTCCTTTTTTGTCTTTAGCTTATTCTTTTTTGTGTCAGTGTCTATGACAGTGTCAGTAAGAACTTGCTCTATATTCTCAATTGCCTTCTGAAATTTCTCTTCTGGTTTTTGTTTGGTTGGTATACTTCCTTGTGATGATTTTTGATTGTTCTCTTTTTGCTGATAGCTGATAGCTGACTGCTGATCGCTATTCTTTATAGCGTAAGCGATGTCAAGCATTCCACAAAATGTCCAACTGAAGAAAAGTAAGGTGACGAGTGAGATGATTCTAATTGCAGGTTTATATCTGAAGTCCATTAATTCCCTCCAAGACTACAGATTTTTTGGTGTACCCATTATACACTACCCCCCCCAGCCTTTTGTCAAGTATTTTTTTGTACTTTTTGTACTCAGGCAGCTTTGGTCTTGCTCAGGTTTTCAAGAACCCACATCCGTATAAGCTCAAGATAACCTATGCCCTTGGTGTCGGCTACCTTCTTTAATTTATTGATTGTTTTTTCATCAAGTCTTAGTGAGACCAATTTCTTTTGTGGCCGAGTAAATTTAACCTTGACCTCTTTTGTCTCTGATAAATAATCAGCGCTATCGTGTGTTGCCCAAAAATCAGCCTCTTCTTTCTCTGACTTAAACTTCGGTATCTTTTTCATTTCCCTCATCTCCTTCTGTATAGAGACTTTTCCCTTTCAGTCATGTCCCTTGCTGTTATTGTCCTGAAAATACCTTGTCAAGATTTCGTTAGAAGAAGCATTGCCCCTGTTGTAAAGCCGAGTTCTCTTGACACTACATCACATTTTGATTGAAAGAGGAAAAATATTTTTTTGTCGGTATCCAAGAGTGTCTCGAAGTTGCCCTGCCCTTTGCTTATTATAAAGTGTGCATTTTTGAAGATCTCCTGAAATTGTGAGGATGTCCATTCGAGAATTGTCCCTACAGCATCAGACCCATTGTCAATTACTTCACATATTTCCGTAAGTCCTGATTCTATAGCATCATCCATAGTTGAGTCATTGATAACAGGTGAACCCTTAACGACTGCCCTGACTTTTTTACCAAGTGATATCAGGGTTTCAACAAGAAGCCTGTCAAAGACTATTTCACCGGCATTATCTGTCAGGTAAAGAACATCATCTGTCATGAAGAGCGCGTCCCTGAACATGGTGTAGCCATCTTCAGCCAATGGATTATTCAATGCCTTGTGGATAGTTCCCTCAATATTTACCTCTGTAAATATTCCAAAGTCTATTACATTTCCTGCAATTGCAAGTCTTGAGGCTGTCCATAAGGGGTCATGACTTTTCCCGATAATGGTTTTCAAAGAAGGATATAAGCCAAGTGCAATCTGATTATATTTTGCTTTTATCTCCTTGAACGGGTCTTCCCCAAGCAGTTCCCTTATAGTTCTGTGCATAAATGTGGTTGCATAGGCAGGGGGTTTTGAGGTGTCAGTCCGTTCGATTTTCGGGAGGATGCTTTTCATAATCCTTTCCTGTATGAATTCGTCTTTTGTCCCGAGCCTGAGTGCAATGAGAGACTGTTTAAGAAAACATGGGAAACAATCCAGGTGCACTTTCATCGTTTTTTAAGTGCCTTTGCTTTCTTCACTATCTCTTCAGCCATTTTTTCCCGATAATTTTTTAGCCTTTTTGCTACCTCTCCATCTTTTCTACTGATAATCTGTGCTGAAAAGATCGCAGCATTTTTCGCACCTGCCTTTCCAATAGCCATTGTTGCGACTGGCACTCCAGGAGGCATCTGGACAATAGAAAGAAGGGCGTCAAGGCCCTTGAGTGCTGATGAATCTATTGGCACCCCTATCACGGGGAGAATGGTGTGCGACGCAAGCACTCCTGCCAGATGGGCTGCCATACCAGCGCCTGCAATAATAACCTCGATACCTTTCTCCTCAGCTTCAGATGCAAGTTGTATTGCACGTGCTGGTGTTCTGTGTGCAGAGGCGATGGTCATCTCATAAGAAATCCCAAGTTCCTTGAGTATCCTGCCAGCCTCTTCCATAACCGACAGGTCAGAATCACTCCCCATAACTATCAAAACCTTTGGTTTCATATCTTCTCCTTATTCAAGTTAAAATTATCAATGAACAATTAAAAAGTTAAATTTTTCACTGATATTTTTGCATTGATAATTGATAATTTTATCTGATTATTGGTTGTCCCCAATATCCTTTCTGTAATACATCCCATCAAAATGTATCTTTTCTAATGCATTGTATGCCTTTGTCCTTGCATCTATTCCATCAATCCCGGTAGCTGTTATGCTCAAAACCCTGCCGTCAGCAGTTACTATTTCATTATTATGAAACGATGTTCCTGAATGAAATACAAATACATCCCTCATTGTTTTGACCTTGTCGAGTCCTTTTATAATAACACCTTTCTCATATTTGCCAGGATAGCCCTTTGAAGAGACTACAACACATACCGAGGTCTCTTTTCCCCACTCTATATCTATTTCATACAGTCTTCCCTCAATCGTTGCCAATGCAATATCCATGAAATCTGTTTTCAGTCGTGGGAGGACAGTCTGTGTCTCAGGATCACCAAAGCTGCAATCCAATGTGAGGATGTAAGGTATGCCTTTATCTATCATTGTGCTTATAGAGAGAATACCCTTGTATTGTATCCCTTCTGAGTTGAATGCTTTTATGGTTGGCTTAATAATCTTTTGCATTATTGTAGCCTCAACCTCATCAGTCATGACAGGTGCAGGGCTATAAGCCCCCATGCCTTTTGTATTTTGACCTCTATTACCATTCAATATGCGCTTATAGGGCTTTATGTTCGTGAGGGGTATAATGGTTTGCCCATCAGTAAATACCATTATAGATACCTCTTCGCCGTTCAGATTATCTTCAACAATAACCCTTTCCCCTGCTTCACCAAAGACCTGATCTTTCATAATGAGCCTGATGGCATTGATTGCCTCCTCCACGGTAGAAGCCACAAATATGCTGTTCTCTACTGCTGACTTATCTGACTTTATGATTATCGGTGCACCTTTTAACCTCACATAATCCTCAGCATGGAGATAGGAGCTGAATACTTTATATTCGGCTGTTGGGATCTGATAAAGCTTCAAAAGGTTTTTTGCAAAGATCTTGCTTGAACAAAATTGAGCAGCTGCCTTATGAGGGCCGAGTATCTTACAACCCTCTTTCTCGAATGCATCAACGATACCTTTCGAAAGAAGTTCTTCCGAGCCAACAATCGTCAGGTCAATCCAGTCATATTTTACAAAATCAATGAGTGCATCAAACTCATCAAGGCTCACATCTATGCAATCAGCAATCTCAGATATGCCTGCATTTCCAGGACAGCAGTAAATTTTGTCAACATGTCGGCTCTGTGATAGCTTCCATACGATTGCATGCTCCCTTCCTCCCCCACCAATAACAAGTACCTTCATAATGACCTCTGATAATTTAAACCCGACTTATGCCAAAGTGTAGCCGCAACCTTTAGGTTGCGTGAGTTTAAACGACTATTAAATTCATTTTCAGATTTTAAACGCAGGCTAAAGCCTGCGGCTACAAAGATTTCATAATGAAACTCTTGTAATTCGGGTTTAATCTTCTTCTGTTACCTTTATTAAATAATCAGCAATTATCGTATCGTATCTCGAAGTGTGCCTGAAGACCTTTTTTGCAAGTTCAAAGCGTGTTTTATAACTCAAGTCACTGTGCATGTCCTTCATTTCCTCGAAGATTCTCTCGTAATCAGAGGGGTCAACGATAACAGCAACATCCTGAAAGTTTTTTGATGCCGAGCGAATCATTGCAGGTCCGCCTATATCAATATTTTCAATTGCCTCTGCAAAGGTAACCCCTTGTCTTGATATTGTCTCTTCAAATGGATAGAGATTTACGACTACCATATCTATAGTATCTATCCCGTACTTCTTTATCTCTTCCACGTCCTTGGGATTATTCCTTCTTGCGAGGAGCCCCCCATGAATCTTGGGATGAAGTGTCTTCACCCTTCCATCAAGCATTTCAGGGAAACCGGTATGTTCTGATACATCCTTTACAGGGATGCCAGACTCTCGTAAAATCTTTGCTGTTCCTCCTGTTGATAGGATCTCGATACCCATTGAGTGGATAGCCTTTGCAAATTCCACGATACCTTTCTTATTGGAAACGCTAATAAGTACTCTCTTGATCTTTGGCATAAATCTCTCTCCTTTTCGCTAAATATCAAATAACAAAACAACCAAATAAGCTTTATAATGTGGAAAGATTTTAGCATCTATGATGAGCATCGGTAAAGGGTCTAATTGACGGCCTTTAAACCCTGTGATAACATATTATATGCCACTTTTTATTTATGAGGCTGTAGATAGTTCCGGGAAGAGGCTAAAGGAATCAATTGAGGCTACAAATGAAGAATCCCTGAAGAATGTACTCCGGGAAAGGGGACTCCTCCCAATAAGCATAAAAACAGGAGTTGAAACAAGAACAGGCTTTTTTTCTAAGAGGATAACATCAAAGGACCTCCTCATCTTCACACAGGAACTCAGTAACCTTCTTGAATCAGGTCTCCCGTTAGACAAGGCCCTCTTTGTGCTTTCAGAGCATTCTGAAAAAAGGGGATTCAGAAGTATCATCGGTGATATATACAGGGATATTCAGCGAGGGCAGTCACTCTCACAGGCCATGGGAAAACACAAGGTCTTCCCCAGACTCTATGTGAATATGATCAAGTCAGGTGAAGCAGGCGGGATGGTTGAAACTGTTTTGCGAAGGCTTGTCGCTTTTCTGGAAACAACGACCTCTTTCAAGGAAGAGGTGACATCAGCATTGATATACCCTCTCCTTCTCACAGTAGTTGGTGGCCTTGCTGTTGCTGTGCTTATGCTGTATGTAATCCCTGAATTTTCAAAGATATTTGCTGATATGGGACAGGCACTTCCGTTACCGACCTTAATCCTGCTCAAAGCGAGTCAAGGAATTGCTTCATACTGGTGGGCGATAGGATGCGCCTTAGCAGGTGTCATTATCCTTATAAGAGTTTATGCAAAGACCTCTGAGGGACGAAATTACCTTGACAATTTCAAAATAAGATTTCCTCTTGTGCAAAAGCTTATCATAAGGCTCATCATAGCACGGTTTTCAAGAACACTTGGTACAATGCTTCAAAGCGGGGTACCCATTCTTGAGGCAATCAAAATATCACGGGAAGTTGTCGGTAATGAGGTTATTTCAGCTAAATTAGATGTGCTTGAAGAAGGTGTCAGAAGGGGACGCGGAATAGCATCTCCTTTGAAAGAAAGCGGGGTATTCCCTCCAGTTGTAGCACAGATGGTAGCTGTGGGTGAAGAGGCAGGCAGATTAGAAGAAACCTTTCTTTTGATTGCTGATAGATTCGAGGCTGAAAGCAGAAGTCTTATAAAAAGGGTTGTGAGCCTTTTTGAACCTGCACTCATACTTCTCATGGGCCTTGTTGTAGGATTTATTGTTATTTCGATGCTTATAGGGATCTTTAGTATCAATGAGATACCGATTTAAAAGATTCATTTCAAAATGGACAATGGTCAATGCAAAATTATCAATGAAGTTTTGATATGATAATTGCTAATTGCTAATTTTAACTTGTATATTGGAGGAAGCATGAAGATGAAAATTAAAGAAGGTACTCTGAGAAACAAAATGGGATTTACTCTCGTTGAACTTCTTGTCGTAATGGTTATTATTGGTATGTTAGCTGCCCTTGTCTTCCCGAGGTTAATCCCCAAGGTTGGGAAGGGTAAACAATCTGCGGCAAAGGCACAGATAGAGCTCCTTGGCCAGGCCCTCGATCAGTTCAGGCTTGATACAAACAGATACCCAATCACATCAGAAGGATTAAACGCACTCCTTACTAACCCCGAAATATCGGGTTGGGATGGACCTTATTTAAAGAAGGGTGTGCCAAATGACCCTTGGGGCAAACCATATAATTATCAGTCTCCAGGTAGCCATAGCGATTATGACCTCTTCTCTTACGGGGCAGACGGCGCACCTGGTGGAGAAGGTGAAAATAAAGATATCAATAATTGGGAATAGAGGGTTCACGCTCCTCGAGTTACTGATTATCATTTTTGTAGCAGGCATCTCCCTCTCCATAGTCCTTCTTTCCGCGGGAAGAATACATGAAAATACGATATTTAAAGGTGAGGTAAGAACCCTCCACGCAACATTACGATATGCAAGAGAGATATCCCTCATGGAGAGAACAAATGTAACCTTTGATCTTGATAGAGAGGGGAAAAATAAATATTGGCTTTTCAAAGATGATCATAAAGAACATGAACATGTAGTTCCTGCAGGATTTTCAATAACCGGGGAGGCTATTGCATTCTTCCCAAAGGGAAACAGTAGTGGAGGGATTATAGATTTAAAAGATGATAAAGGGAGGGAATACAGATTTGAGGTTGACCCAGTACTCGGAATCGCCTCATCAAAAGGGATTCACCCCGCTACACCCTGAATGCCACATCTTTTATGGCAGAGATAAAGGGTAGGTATGAAAACACATCTTTTAAGAAGGCTCTTTACTATAGGACATGGTGTAACGGGGTTCACACTCCTTGAGGTAATGGTTGCAATGGCTATATTAGGGATAGCCATTGTATTCATTTTTCAACTTTTTTCAATAACACTGAGGTCTGCGAAAAAGGCTGAGGACTATACAAAGGCACTCTTTCATGCAAGGGCACTACTTGATGAGGCTTATGCAATACAGGAATTTTCAGAAGGTACAGATACAGTTGAATTTGAAGATGGGTTTAAGGGGACAAAAACAATAACCCTTGCTGAATCTACTGAAATTACAGAAGTATATGAAATAAAAATTCAGGTCACATGGCCTCCATCAGGAAGCCTTGAGATAAAAGGAATGCGTACAATACCAGTCTATGAATCTGAAACTGAATAACAATGGCTTCACCCTTTTAGAACTTCTTATCAGTATAACCCTCTCGGTCATTGTCCTTGCCATCCTCTTTGCTGGCATGAGACTTGGCTATAAATCACAGGAAAAGGGAAAAGAGCGAGAAGAAATATCACAGAGGATGCGGATACTCGGAGACAGGATTACATGGCTTCTGAGGGGTGCATATCCTTATATAATAACAAGACCCGAAGGAAAGAAGGTCTATTTTATGGGCAAATCAGATACTATCGGATTTGTGACAACAAGCGTAGAGAATACTGCAGAGGGTCCTGAGGACAGAGCAGGCCTTAAATGGGTTTCGCTATCCGTTGATTCGAGCGGACTCAAATTGAGAGAGGCAGTATATTTTTTAGAAGATGTTTTTGAGGATACTGTAGGCAAGACATACATCATTGACCCTACTGTTCAAAAAATTGATTTTGAATATCTCGATAGTCCTGATCAGGATATTGAAGCCATCTGGGAGACTGAGTGGGACCCTTCAGAAAAAAACTACATTCCCTCTGCTGTAAAAGTAAGAATCGTATTCAAATACAATGATAAAGATATCAGGATGCCAGATCTTATTGTGAAGGTTGGTTCTATAAGAAAGTGACATTTTTTGTCACATTTATGACACATAATGTACGTATGTTCTATAGGAGCCCTATCCAAACATAAAGAATTAATAGAAGAAAATCTTCTAACCTATTGATTATTTTTTACTTTTCTTTTATATTTTTATAGTGTATAATAGCGGCAAGGTTGGTATAAGGTTTGCAAAAGTATACGTGGAATAAAAGGAGG